>DASZTU010000105.1:0-1716 GCA_035547975.1 Devosiaceae bacterium
TTGCTTCTTGTACGTAGCCAACTATCTGATGGAATTGAGTAATTCTACGCCGCCCCTTCAAACCACCGCGAGCCAGTCGTGGAGGACCATTGGCCGAAGCGGAGTGTTGATTAGCGGCCTCACCGCCCCGGCGCGAAGACCGGGCCCCGACTCGACGCCGGACTGCGCGTGCAGGCAAGTAAAGGGCGATTCTCGGAACTCAGGCGTGGAGTCACGATCACACTTTTCCTTGCGAGGCGCGTGGTGTTTTGACTTGGTGCGGCCTTCCCGCGAGGCTTCAAGCGTAGCCGTCCCTACTGTTCAATTGGGCTGGCGTAAAAGGGGCCAACCGGCTACGTGATCGAGGAGGCCTTTTACGTTCGAGACCTGCCAACCTGCCCCTCGAGCCGTTCGAATTCCGCTCTGATCTAGAGCGCCTTCGCCTTCAGCCCGTCGCGAATGCCGGCGATGGTGAGCATGGTGAGGTCGATCATTACGCCAGCCGCTTCTCGTAGAAACGGTTGTGACCGGAATCGGGATAGTCGAGCACCGGGCCGCAGGCGGTGAATCCGCCGCGCTCGTAGACCCGCCATGCCGGCTCGAACCCGGGCGCCTCGCCGGTCTCGAGTACGAGGCGCGCGATCCCGCGCTCGCGCGCCAGCGCCTCGATGCGCCGGAGAATGAGCGAACCGATGCGGCTGCCGCGCACCTCCGGCAGCGTGAACATGCGCTTCACCTCGCCGAGGCGACCGCCGTGCTCCTTCAGCGCCCCCATGCCGATCGCACGCCCATCACCGTCGCGCGCCACGAAAACGGTCACCGTCGGCTCGGCCATCTGCTCCGCCGTGAGCTGGAACTGGAACTCGCGCGGCGTCAGCGGCATGAGATAGGCGTTGAGCGCGGCGACCATGCCGCGCACATCGTCCTGCAGCGGCGTCTCCGCCGCGATCGCGACGTCCGCGAGGTCGCTCACGCGGCGCTCCCCGCCTGCGCGATCAGCGGGGTCAAGCCCGGGGATGCCCGAATGATCCGTGCTCTTCCTTCCCGGGATCCCCGGGTCAAGCCCGGGGATGGTGGAATGCTCCGCCGCGCGCATCATTCCACCACTTTGGGAACGGCAAAGAACTCTCCGGCGCCCGCCGGCGCGTTGGCGAGCACCGCGGCCGGCATTTCCCCGTCGGTCACCACGTCTTCGCGCATCTTCATTTTTATGGCGACGACCGCCGTCATCGGCTCGACGCCGGTGACGTCGACCTCATTCAGTTGCTCGACAAAGCCGAGGATGGTGTTGAGGTCGGCGCGCAGTTTCTCCGCCTCCGCATCGCTGACGGCGATGCGGGCGAGCCGGGCAACGCGGCGGACGGTTTCCTTGTCGACGGACATGCGCGGGAAATCCTCGGGAAAGGCCGCGTCGTCTTAGCAGACGGCCTTTCCGGGCAGCAAGGGCGGCGCCGCCTTAACCATGGCGCGGATAATCTATCCCCGCGAGTTGCGGCGGCCGGATGATGCTCCTGTCCCGGCCCGTCGAAGGGGCGCGCTCATGAGGCGTCTGATCGCGGGGCCGATGTAACAGTGGCCGCTGTCGCCAATGACAGGGGCTGGATGTGGCGCCCGCCGGCATGGTTTCGCAGCCAGGCCGTCGGGAGGTGCCTCAACCCGCCGGCCGGCACTACGACCGGCTCCCCTCGTCGATGATTCCGAGGGCAAGGGGGCGTGGGCCACGGCGCCCTGACCGTC
>DASZTU010000106.1:0-8022 GCA_035547975.1 Devosiaceae bacterium
ATCGTAGCGGCCAACGTCCTCGGCGCCGAGCGCGGCATATTCGCCGGTCACATCCACGGCAAACCCCTCGCCCTCGAGCAGGCCGCGCACCACATGGGCACCCGCTTCGGGCTCGTGCAGTTCGAGCCCGCCCCACACCACCAGCGCCCGTTTCATGAATCCTCCCGGGTTTTGTTCGAAAATGAACAAATCGGCGACGAGAAGGCAAGGCCCCTGCCGCCTGTCTTTTCAGGACAGGGCCGGACCGGCCGCCAGAAGCTCATGAAACAGCCGATCCGTTTCGGCCGGCGGCAGGTTGCGGTGCCGCTCGAGCCACCAGGTGGTGACCGTCATGAAGGTTGCCACCACGTGCTGCACGGCGAGATCAGCGGGCAACCCCTGCCGTGGCTTGATCCGCCCCCGCGCAAAATCCGCCACGACGCCCCGGACGGCGGCGCGCAGGATATCGCCGGCGGCGACGTTCGAGAGGGCCAGGTAGACGTCGCCGTACTCGCCGACGTGGGTGAACAGCACCAGGCTCCAACCGTCGGCACCCGGCGGCATGGCGTCCGCCGCCCGGCGCAGGATGTCGGCGAGCCGATCGAGGCTGCGCGCCAGAAGGTCATCCTTCGACGTGAAGTGTGCATAAAAGGTCGACCGGCCGATATCGGCGCGCTCGAGGATGTCGGCCACGGTGATCGCGGCGTAGGGGCGCTCGAGGATCAACGCCACGAGGGCGTCGTAGAGGGCGACGCGGGTGCGCAGCACGCGCCGGTCGACGGCCATCGCATGTCACTCACTGTTTCGGCACACCGCCGCCCCTGATGTTCGAAAGCGAACTCAGGGGGCCAAGGCGTGCGGGAATTTCCGAACATGATGTTCGACATCTCGGTATCTTGCAAGGGCAACGAACGACGGAGTTCTTCCATGTCCCTTGAGATTTCATCGAACTCGCGCGCCACCCGCCTTGCGGTGCTGGCCGCGTTCGCGGAACTCGCGCTCACCAGCCTCCACCATGCCTATGGCGCGCTGATCTACAGCTCGCCGTGGCGGCTCGAGGTGGTGGGCATCAGCGTCATCGTCGCGGCGCTCATCGCCGGGCTCTCGGTGCTGGCGCACCGGCAGCGCGGCACAACATGGGGTCAGGTCTGGTTCGCCGCCAACATGGTCGTGGTGGTCGCCTTCCCGATCGTCGCCATCGGGCTCTTCGAGGGCGCCTACAACCATGTCGCCAAGAACATCGTGCACCTCATGGGCAACGCGGCGCTCTACGCGCGGATGTTCCCGGCAACGATGTACGAGGCACCCGGCGACTGGATTTTTGAGATTACCGGCATCGCCCAGTTCCCGGTCGCGCTCGTCGCGCTCTGGTGGGTGGTGGTGGCCGTTGCCGGACGCTGGTCCGGGCGTCAGGTCGTCGCGGCGAACCGCTCGTCGAACGCATAGCCCGCGCCGCGGACGGTTCGGATCGGGTCGGGGCTGCGGCCGCGATTGATCGCCTTGCGCAGGCGTCCGACATGGACGTCGACGGTGCGCTCGTCGACGTAGACATCGTTGCCCCAGACGCCATCGAGCAGCTGCTCGCGGCTATAGACGCGGCCGGGGTGGCGCATGAGGTACTCCAGCAGGCGGTACTCGGTCGGGCCGAGATGCACCTCGCGTCCGGCGCGCCGGACGCGATGGCTGGTCCGGTCGAGCTCGAGATCGCCGGCCCTCAGGACGTTGGTCACGAGCTGCGGATTGGAACGGCGCAGCAGGGCGTTGATGCGCGCCTGGAGCTCGGGCACGGAGAAGGGTTTGACGACATAGTCATCCGCCCCGGTCGCGAGGCCCCGGATCCGCTCCTCCTCCTCGCCGCGGGCGGTGATCATGATGATCGGAATGCGGGCCGTCTCCTCGCGGGCCCGCCAGCGCCGGCAAAGCTCGATTCCGGAGAGCCCCGGGAGCATCCAGTCCAGCAGGATCAGGTCGGGCAGGGTTTCGCGCATCAGCTCGGCGGCCTCGTCGCCGGTCGCGGCGGTCGACACGCGAAAACCTTCGGCCTCGAGGTTGTAGCGCATCATCAGCGCCAGATCGGCTTCGTCCTCGACGATCAGGATGTGGGCGGGCATGGCGTGATGCTCGGACTGAAGAGAGCGGAAGCGGCGAACGCGGACCCTACTCGTGGATCTGCTGGCGGTGCAGCTCTTCGACCCCGCCGGAAAGCTGGCGCCCCGTCTCGAGATAGTACGCCGCCTCGGCGATGTTGGTCGCGTGATCGCCGGCGCGCTCGAGGCTCTTGCCGGCGAAGAGGAGATGCGTGCACTGCGTGATGAGACGGGGATCTTCCATCATGTAGGTCAGCAGTTCCCGGAAGAGCGAAGTGTAGAGCGCATCCACCTCGTCGTCGCCGTTGCACACCTGGATGGCGGCCGCAGCATCTCGCGTGGCGTAGGCGTCGAGGGCGGCCTTCACCTGGCGCAGCACCAGATCGTTCATGTGGCGCACGCCGTTGTAGAATTTCGGCGCGAGGCTGAGGCCCTCGATCTGCAGCGAGCGGCGCGAGATCTGCTTGGCCATGTCACCCATGCGTTCGAGATCGTTGGCGACGTGGATAGCCGTGATGATGGCCCGCAGGTCCTCGGCCACGGGCTGGCGGCGCGCGATCATCGAAACCGCCATTTCATCGATCTTCTTTTGGATCGCGTCGATGTTGCGGTCGGCTTCGATGGTGGCCCGCGCCAGGACATGATCGAGCTTCAACAGGGCCAGCGTCGCGTTGGAGAGGGAGGCTTCGACGAGGCCGCCCATCTCGGCGATGGTTTCGGCGAGGCGGGTCAGTTCCTCGTCATAGGAGCCGATCGTGTGTTCGGTCAGGGTAAAAGCCATCGTCGTCGGGCTCCTCGAATTTAATCGTCCCGCCTGCGCCGGGCGCCGCCACTCAGCCGAAACGGCCGGTGACGTAGTCCTGCGTGCGCTTGTTGGCGGGCGCGGTAAAGATGTTGTCGGTGCGGTCGAACTCGATGAGTTCGCCAAGATACATGAACGCCGTGTACTGGGAGGTGCGCGCCGCCTGCTGCATGTTGTGCGTGACAATGGCGATGCAATAGTCGCTCGAGAGCTCCTCGATCAGCTCCTCGACCTTGGCCGTCGAGATCGGATCGAGCGCCGAGGCGGGTTCGTCGAGGAGCAGCACCTGCGGCTTGACGGCGACGGCGCGGGCGATGCACAGCCGCTGCTGCTGGCCGCCCGAAAGGCTGAGGCCGGACTGGTTGATCTTGTCCTTCACCTCATCCCAGAGCGCGGCCTTGCGCAGCGCGGCCTCGACACGGCCATCCATCTCGGACTTCGGCAGTTTCTCGTAAAGCCGGATGCCGAAGGCGATGTTCTCGTAGATCGACATCGGGAACGGCGTGGGCTTCTGGAACACCATGCCGACACGGGAGCGCAGCCGGTTGAGGTCCTCGTTGCGGTCGAGAATGTTGTGCCCGTCGAGCAGCACCTCGCCGGTCACCCGCTGGCCGGGATAGAGGTCGTAGATGCGGTTGAGGATGCGCAGCAGGGTCGACTTGCCGCAGCCGGAGGGGCCGATGAAGGCGGTCACCGTCTTGTCGCGCAACTGCAGGCTGATGCCCTTCAGCGCCTCGTAGCCGTTGGCGTAGAAGAAATGCACATCCTTGATGTCGACCTTGACCGGCTCTTCCATCGCACTACCCGTCTGGACGGCGGACCCGACGCCCGCGCGGATCTCGGGGGTGACACTCAGCATATCCATTTGGACGCGCTCCACACTCAAGGTTGCCGCTTGCCGGCGGCAAGCGAACGGGCGACGATATTGAGGACCAGAATGGCGACCGTGATGATCAGCGCGCCGCCCCAGGCGATCCGCTGCCAGTCGTCGTAGGGACTGAGGGCGAACTGGAATATGACGACCGGCAGATTCGCCATCGGTGCCCCGAGATCGGCCGAGAAGAACTGGTTGTTGAGGGCGGTGAAGAGGAGCGGTGCCGTCTCCCCGGTAATGCGCGCGACCGCGAGCAGCACCCCGGTCAGGACGCCGCTCCGCGCGGCGCGATAGATGACGAAGACCATGGTCTTCCAGCGGGGCGTGCCGAGGGCCGCCGCCGCCTCGCGCAGCGCGTTCGGCACGAGGCCCAGCATGTCCTGCGTGGTGCGGTTGATAACCGGGAGGGCAATGAGCCCGAGGGCCGCGGCGCCTGACCAGGCGGAGAAATGGCCCACCGGCACAACCAGGATCGTGTAGATGAAAAGTCCGATGATGATCGAGGGGGCCGAGAGGAGGATGTCGTTGATGAACCGCGCCACCTCGGCCAGGCGGCCACCGCGCGCGTACTCGGCGAGGTAGGTTCCGGCGAGGATGCCGACGGGCGTCGCGACGACAATCGCAATGAGCGTCATGACGATCGAGCCGAAGATGGCGTTGAGCAATCCCCCGTCGGCCCCGGGGGCCGGCGTGTTCTCGAGGAAGAGCCGTGGTGAGATGGCCGAGGCTCCCTTGACGACGAGCGTCACGAGGATCGCCGCGAGAAAAAAGAGACCGACCGCCGCGGCGGCCGTCGAGAGGCCGAGGGCGATGAGGTTGCGGGCCTTACGCCGGGATTGAAGGCTCATTCCATCCCCCTACCTTGCCTCGACGCCGGTCCGCGCCAAGAGCCATTTGGCGAAGGCGAGGACGCCGAAGGTGATGACGAAGAGGATGAGCCCAAGCGCGATGAGGCTCGAGGTATAGAGGTCGCTCGTTGCTTCGGTGAACTCGTTGGCGATCGTCGCCGAAATCGTCGTCGAGGGGGCGAGCAGCGACGGCGAGATGTTGTGTGAATTGCCGATGACGAAGGTCACCGCCATCGTCTCGCCGAGCGCACGCCCCAGCCCCAGCATGATGCCGCCGACCAGACCCACCCGGGTATAGGGAATGATGATCGACCGCACCACCTCCCAGGTCGTCATCCCCATCCCGAACGCGCTTTCGCGCAGCAGCGTCGGCACCGTCAGGAAGACGTCGCGGGTGATCGAGGTGATGAACGGCAGCACCATGATGGCGAGGATGATGCCGGCGGTGAGGAGGCCGATCCCGTACGGGGCGCCCCCAAACAACACGCCGATCACCGGCACGTTGCCGATCGTGTCGATGAGGAAGGGCTGTATCGTCGTCTTCAGGAACGGTGCGAGGAAGAAGAACCCCCAAAGGCCGTAGATAATGGACGGAATGCCCGCCAGCAGCTCGATCGCGACCCCGATGGGCCGGCGCAGGGGCATGGGGCAGATCTCGGTGAGGAAGATGGCGATGCCGATGCTCACCGGGATGCCGATCAGCATGGCGATCAGCGACGTGACGAGCGTGCCGTAGATCGGCGCGAGGGCGCCGAAGATTTCCTTCACCGGGCTCCAGCGCTGCGTCCAGACGAACGCCGGTCCGAACTTTTCGAGCGCCGGCCAGGCGCCCACGAGCAGTGAAACCACGACCCCGAGCAGCATCACGACGACAAAGACCGCCGAGGCCAGCGTCAAATAGAAGAACAGCCGGTCCTCGAGGATAGTGCGGCGCGCCTTGTCGCTGGCGATCGCTTCGGCTCGGTCGACTTGCGCTGTGGCGGTAACGGCCATGCGGAAACCCGGTTGAAGGAGGAAACGGGCGGGCAGCCGTCCGTTTCGCGTGCGTTGCAGACTTCTACTTTGCGGCGAAGACCGGCTTGCCGTTCGCGGTGATGCCGTCCCACGACTTTTCGATCAGGGCGACGACGCTGTCCGGGATGGAGACATAGTCGAGCGCCTTTGCCTCGTCCTTGCCGTTCCTAAAGGCCCAGTCGAAGAATTTGAGCGCCTCGCCGGCGGCGGCCGGATCACCCGGCTGCGCCTGGATCAAAACCCAGGTGGAAGCGGCGATCGGCCAGCTCGCGTCGCCCGGCTGGTTGGTGATGACGACGTGGAAGTTCTTCGCCCCGGCCCAGTCGGCATTGGCCGCGGCGGACGCAAAGCTATCGAGCGAGGGCTTGACCGCCTTGCCGGCGGCGTTGACCAGTTTGGCGTAGGTCAGCTGGTTCTGGGCCGCGTAGGCGTATTCGTCGTAGCCGATACCACCAGCCATTTGCTTCACGGTATTGGCGACGCCCTCGGAGCCCTTGGCGCCGACGCCCACGGGCCACTCGACCGCCGTATCCGACCCAATGTTGTCCGACCAGTCCTGCGAGGTCTTGCTCAGATAGTCGGTGAAGTTGAATGTCGTGCCCGACCCATCCGAGCGGTGAACGACGACGATCGGGGTCGAGGGGAGCGTGAGGCCGGGGTTGAGCCTGGTGATCGCCGGATCGTTCCACCTCGTGATCTTGCCGAGATAGATCTGGGCGAGGCTCGGGCCATCGAGCACCAGCTCCCCCGGCTTTACGCCCGCGATGTTCACGATCGGGACGATCCCGCCCATGACCACCGGGAACTGCACGAGGCCATTCTTGGCGAGCTCGTCGTCGCTCAACGGCTTGTCGGTCGCGCCGAAGGTCACCGTCTTTGCCTCGACCTGCTTGATGCCGCCGCCCGACCCGATGGACTGGTAGTTGAGGCTGACGCCGGTCTGGCCCTTGTAGGTATCGGCCCACTTGGCGAAGACGGGATAGATGAAGGTCGATCCGGCGCCGGTGAGGTCGGCGGCGAGCGCGGCACCGGCCATCGTCAGGCTCAACACAGCCGCGGCGGCACCGGCAAGCAGGACGGTCTTCATAGGGCATTCCTTTCGGCGATGGAGGGTCAAACCCGGCCGGCGGGCCGGTAGGGATTTCCCGGCCGCCGAGCGACAGGGGCACCCTAGGGCTCGCAGCCAACGCTTCTATGACAGTGGCGCAACGCTTTCGTGACAGCTCAAGCGATTGCCACGGCTCACGTTTCTTCCCCTCGGCTCTCCTGCCCGCCAGCGCTACGCGCCTTGGTCCTCGCTCAGCGCGGCAGGAGCACCTCGACGCGCGTTCCCTCGCCCGGCGCGCTCTTGATGGTCATCAGCCCCCGGTGCCGGTTCACGATGTGCTTGACGATGGCGAGGCCGAGCCCCGTCCCCTTTTTCCTGCGGCTCGATTCCGCGTCGACCCGGTAAAAGCGCTCCGTCAGGCGCGGCACGTGCGCCGCCTCGATCCCCGCTCCGTAATCGGTCACCGTCACGGCGTAGTCGTAGCCCGGCCGGGACGTCACGGGCGCGAGCACGACATCCACACGTCCGCCGTCGCCCCCATACTTCACGGCATTGTCGAGCAGATTCTCGAAGACTTCGAAGAGCTCATCGCGATCGCCGGTGACCATTGCGGCGCCGGGCGGGGTTTCGACTTTCACTTCGACCGACGCCTCCCCGGCCTGCGCCGTGAGGGCCTCGCTCACCTCGCGCAGGAGGAGAGCGAGATCGACCGTGCCGGTCGGGCGGACATGCTGGCGCATTTCGATGCGGGAGAGCGACAGGAGGTCGTCGATGAGCTTGCTCATGCGGGTGGCCTGCGCACGCATGATGTTGAGGAACCGCTCGCGGGCCGCGGCGTCGCGCGCCGCCGGGCCGAGGAGCGTGTCGATGAAGCCGATCAGCGAGGCGAGCGGGGTGCGCAGCTCATGGCTTGCGTTGGCGATGAAATCGGCGCGCAGCGCATCGATGCGCTTGGCTTCAGTCAGGTTCTGCATCGTCACGACGAGCGGCGGCGACGGCGAGTCCGGGCCGGAGGGCCGGCTCAGCGGTGAAACGCTCACCTTGTGCCAGGTCTCGTTCGGGATCGTCTGGTGCAATTCGATGGTCTGCCGCTCGCCGGTGCGCCGGGCCGCATCGATCGCGGTCAGCAGCGCCGGGTTGCGCAGCGACAGGGCGATGGGATTTCCGGTCGCGACGGATGGGAACTGCTCGATGGCGGCCTTGTTGCGATGCACGATGACCGAACGGCGGTCGAGGATCAGGCACGGATCGGCGAGTGCATCGGCGAAGATCTCGACGGTCGCCTCGTCGAGATCGCCGGCCGCGAAGGGGCGCACTGTGGCGGGTTCGTTCGCCGGCGGCGCGGCGGGCGAGAGCAGCGCAACGACGAC
>DASZTU010000107.1:0-5188 GCA_035547975.1 Devosiaceae bacterium
CACCTTGTCGGTGTTGGTGATGACGCTGTCGCGCTGGCTGGCCAGTTCCTGGATCAGCGCGCGCATGCGCGATTCGTTTTCGGAATAGGTGCGCTCGAGGGCGGTGACCTCGTTGTGGATCATCACCTCGAGCTCGCCGGCGCGGGCGAGGGCGCGTTCGAGGCCGTCGCCGAGGGCGTTGACCTCGCGCCGCACCGCCTGGCCGACCGATGCGACCTTTTCGGAAGCGGTGGTTTCCGGCTCGGCGAGCCGAATCGCCGCCTGGGTGATGGAACTCGCGGCCATGCGCAGTTCCTGGGCCCGGCGGACGAGCGTCGCGATGGCGAAGAAGGCGGCGATCGGCAGGACGAGGATGGCGAGGAAACCCACCAGTTCCAGCGAGTTGGCAAAGAGCGGGGCGTCGCCTCCCTGCGCGCGCAGGCGCAGCACTTCGGCGAGGATCACCGCGATCACCCAGATCACGGAGAGCCCGATGGCGATGTAGGTGGGCTGCGGCGATGATTTCGACTGCAGCCCCGTCAGCAGCCGGGTGCCCGAGAAGCGGTCGTCATTGGCGACGGCGCCCGTCTGCGCCGCGATCTTCTCGGTCGTCCGCTGCCGGTCGGCCCGGTCGGCGCGCTCGCGGATCTGGGGATGCGGCGTCCGATCCTCCACCCCTTCATCGAGGTTGAACACCGAGTCCTTGAGGGCGTCTTCGACTGCGGAAAACGCCAGTGCTGCGGGATCGTTGGAGGCGGGGATCGGTTTCTTGGCCATACTCTTTACAACTCTCGCGTCGGCATTTGGCGGACGGGCGGAACGCTTGAGTCATGTTGGAGAGCCAGACGTTGCCGTGCTCGTCTCCAACTGGGTACAATTCGATGCAAATGCCCCGAGTGCCCCCAAAACCCTCGCCGCCGCGCGCTGGTTTGGCTCGTTATACATTCAATTTGAGCCAAACCGAGTGCATTCTTAAGCGAAGGTTAATGCGCGTCCCGCCAAGTTCTCGTTTCGGACTCGGACCTTAACCATCAAGGTGGCGAGATTGCGCCTCAAATGGGGCCTGTACAGGCAAAGCCACGGCGCGGGACCGGCCCCGACTTCCCTGTGGACAAAATTCCCAGCGCCCGGCGGGCAATGGTTTCCGCCCGGTTAGGGTGCCGCGGCCAATTGCGCCGATAGGCGTAAATGCCGGTTCATCGCAGCCGGTTAGCCTCTTGCCGGGTCTCATGGAAGGGCAAGTGCGGGTGCAGAGAATGGCAAGCGTCAAAACCAAGGACGAGGTCGCGAGGCGGCGGAGAGCGCCGCTCAGACCGGTCGACATGGTGCACCTCACCAAGCAGGCGCTCGGCGATCCCGGCCTCGAGGCCGAGATCCTCAGGGCCTTCTCGGAGCGCATCGCGGAGCATTTTGCCGCGCTCGAGCGCTCGACGACGGTCGAGGACCTGCTGCATCACCTCCACACCCTCAAGGGCGCCTCGCTCGGCGTCGGCGCATGGTCGCTGGCGGAGCATGCCCACGTGATGGCGAGCGAGCTCAAGGCGGGCGGACCCGTGCGGCCGGAGCGGGTCGACGACATCGAAATGGCCGTGGAGGAAGTGCAGCATTTCATCGCCCAGCACCTCGCCCACGCCGACCTCGACGGCTAGCATCCGGCGACCTTACGGCGCCACCGCATCGCCCGAGTGGCGTCCGACCGGGTGAGCCAGCTACGCGCCGCCCCGGCGTTTGCCGCGATTCGCACGTCGCAAAGGTCTGCCTTGCGGGGCAGGGGGCGGGCCGCTATATGCCGCGCGTGACCGGCGCCCCTCGCCGGCTGTCCCCTTCTTTGAGCCCTCCATGACGAAGATCACCTATGTCGAGCCCGACGGCGAGCGCATCGAAACGGAGGGGGAAAACGGCTCCACGGTGATGGAGACGGCGATCCTCAACGGCGTGCCCGGCATCGTCGCCGAGTGCGGGGGCGCGTGCTCCTGCGCGACCTGCCACGTCTATGTGGACGAGGCCTGGACCGACGTGGTCGGCCCGCCATCGCCGATGGAAGAGGACATGCTCGATTTCGCCTTCGAGGTGAAGGACACGAGCCGGCTCTCCTGCCAGATCAAGGTGCGCGACGAGATCGACGGACTCGTGGTGCATGTTCCCACGCGCCAGGGGTAACCGTCTCGCAACGGCAATATTCTATAAGGCCGCGCGGCGCGGAACGGGTTTTGCCGCCGCAGAGGCCAAAGCAGCGTCTGCCGTTCTACGGGCCAGCTTGCTCGGGAAATATAAAAGCTATTATATTTCAATACCTTGTGCGCAATGGCGGAAATCCGGTATGTTCTTGCGTACAACAAACAGGTCTCGGATGGGCGAACTCAACACATTTCCGTTGAGCTACAAGGTCAAGGGTCAGCGCATCGTCATCGTCGGCGGTGGAGAAGAAGCCCTCAACAAAGCCCGGTTGGCCGTTAAGACTACTGCTTCGGTCGTGATTGTGGCTCCGGCGCGCGAGGCGGATTTCTCCGGGCTCGGCGTGACCGTCGAGGAACGCGGCTTCGAAGACAGCGATCTGGAGGGCGCGGCGCTCCTCTTCGTCGCCGAGAATGGCCCGGACGGGCAGGCGGCGATCGCGGCGGCCCGCGCCCGCGGCATTCCGGTCAACGTCGTCGACGTCCCCGAGGAATGCGACTTCTATACGCCCTCGATCATCGAGCGCGCGCCGCTGACGGTCGCCATCGCGACCGAAGGGGAGGCGCCGGTGCTGGCGCGCCTCGTCCGCGCCCGCATCGAGGCGATGCTGGCGCCTGAGCTCGGGCTTTTGGCGCGGCTTGCGGGCCGGATGCGGCTGAGCGTCATGCGCCTGCTGCCGGACGGGATCGCGCGGCGGCGGTATTTCGAGGCCTTGATCGGCGGCCACCACCTGCCAACCGAACAGGACGCGGAAGCGCTGCTCGCCGCCCATGTTCGGGGCGAGGCGGAAACCGGCATCGTCCATCTGATCGGGGCGGGCCCGGGCGCCGAGGATCTCCTCACGCTGCGGGCACAACGCCTGCTGCAGGAGGCGGACGTCATCGTCCACGACCAGCTCGTGCCGGCGGCCGTGGTGGAAATGGGCCGGCGCGATGCCGAGCGCATTTCGGTCGGCAAGGCCAAGGGGCATCATTCCTTCACCCAGGCGCAGATCAACACGCTGATCGTTCGGCTGGCCCGCGAGGGCAAGCGGGTGGCGCGGCTCAAGGGCGGCGACCCCATGGTCTTCGGCCGCGCCGGCGAGGAAATCGCGGCGCTGCGCAAGGCCGGCATTCGCTACACGATCGTGCCGGGGATTTCGGCGGCGCTGGCTGCCGCGGCAGATACGGCAACGCCGGTCACGCTGCGGCGGGTATCGTCGGGCTTCGTCTTCGCGACCGCCCACGGCGCCGAGGACGGCGACCTCCAGCACTGGGCGGCGCTGGCGCAGAGCGGCCTCACCGTTGCCCTCTACATGGGCAAGTCGATCGCCGGCGAAGTGGCCGCGCGGCTCGAGGCACATGGTCTCTCGGCCGGAACGCCGGTCGGGATCGTGGTCAATGCCGGCCGGCGCGACCGGCAGACCTATCGCGGCACGCTCGGCGACCTCGTGGCCGGGGCCGTCGAATTCGCCGACGGGCCGGCGGTGATCCTCCTCGGGGAGGCGGTCGCGGCGGGCGACTGGGAAAGCGCGGCGGCGCTGGCCGAAGTTCAGATCAAGGTGGCGTAATTGGAAATTCTGACGGGCAACGAGCTCATGTCGGGAGCCACGGTCTATCTCGCCCCGAGCGGCGAGTGGGTCGAGGATTTGCAGCAGGCGCGGCTGTTCGGGCCGGGTGAGGAGGCGGAGCGCGACGAGGCGCTCGCGCGGACCAAGAAGACGCTGCGCATCCTCAGCCTCGAAGTCGAGAAGGTCGTGGTTCAGGGGGGAAAGATTATGCCCGAGCGGTTGCGGGAGCGCATCCGCTCGACCGGTTCGACCATACCGGTCCTCGACCGGCAGCACCTGGATGAGGATGGTCATGTATCGATATGACGAGTTCGACGCCGCGTTTGTGCGTGGCCGCGCGGCGCAGTTCCGTGACCAGGTCAACCGGCGGCTGAAGGGCGAGCTCAACGAGGAGCAGTTCCGGCCGCTCAGGCTGATGAACGGCCTCTACCTGCAGCTCCACGCCTACATGTTCCGCATCGCCATTCCCTATGGCACGCTGCGCTCGAAACAGCTGCGCAAGCTCGCCTATATCGCGCGCACCTACGACCGCGGCTACGGGCACTTCACGACGCGGACGAACATCCAGTTCAACTGGCCCAAGCTGCGCGACGTGCCGGACATCATCGACCACCTCAATTCGGTCGAGATGCACTCCATCCAGACGTCGGGGAACTGCATCCGCAACGTGACCGTCGACCAGTTCGCGGGCGCGGCGGCCGACGAGATCATCGATCCCAGGCCGATCGGCGAGATCATCCGACAGTGGTCGAGCCTCCACCCCGAGTTCTCCTACCTGCCGCGCAAGTTCAAGGTCGCCGTGACCGGCGCGCCGTCCGATCGCGCGGCGATCAAGTTCCACGACATCGGCCTGCGCGCGGTGCGCAACGCGGCCGGCGAGATCGGCTGGGAGGTCTGGGTGGGCGGCGGCATGGGCCGGACGCCGGTCATCGGCAAGATGATCAACGGCTTTGTGCCGTCCGAACACCTGCTCGCCTATCTCGAATGCATCCTGCGCGTCTACAACCGCTACGGCCGGCGCGACAACAAGTGGAAGGCGCGGATCAAGATCCTCGTCAACGAGGAGGGCATCGAGACCATCAAGGCGCAGGTTGAGCAGGAATTTGCCGAAACCCGCGGCGGGGTGTTGACGCTGCCGCAGGAGGAGCTGGACCGGATTTCCGCCTATTTCGCCGACCCGCCGTTCAAGGAACTGCCCGCCACGGTCGTCGACCTCAAGGCCGAGAAGGCGCGCGACCCCGCCTATGGGCGCTGGCTCGAAAACAACCTCAATGCGCACCGCGTGCCGGGCTATGTGAGCGTGACCGTTTCGCTCAAGCCAATCGGGCGGCCGACGGGCGACTGCAGCGCCGACCAGATGGACGTGGTGGCCGATCTCGCGGAGAAATACTCCTTCGACGAGCTGCGGGTGACGCACGAGCAGAACCTCGTGCTGCCGCACGTGGCCATCACCGATCTGCGCGCCGTCTACGATGCCCTCGTCGA
>DASZTU010000108.1:0-6993 GCA_035547975.1 Devosiaceae bacterium
CCAACGCGATGATCTCCATCCGCGAGCTCGCGCGCTACCGCATGCGCTATACCGAGCAGCTCCTCCAGGAAGAGCACGGCGAATTTTCCGAGCTCGACCGGCAGGTCGCCGAGTCGATCGCCAAGCAGGACACGATCGCCGAGAACACCGAGGAGGAGTTCGAGGAGAAGCGCACTTTTGGCGACAAGCTCTCGGACCAGCTGGCGACGTTCGGCGGCAGCTGGGCGTTCCTCACCAGTTTTGGCGTCGTTCTCTTCGGCTGGATGGCGATCAACGTGATAGCGGGCACGCACGCCTACGATCCCTATCCCTTCATCCTGCTCAACCTTTGCCTGTCCTGCCTCGCCGCGATCCAGGCGCCGATCATCATGATGAGCCAGAAGCGCCAGGAGGTGAAGGACCGCCTCCGCGCCGACAACGACTATCGGGTCAATCTCAAGGCCGAACTCGAGATCCGGCACCTGCACGAAAAGCTCGACTACCTGATCTCGCGGCAGTGGCAGCGCCTCGCCGAAATCCAGCAGATCCAGATGGAGATGATGCACGAGGCGCAGACTCTGCAGAAGCGGCAGACGGCGCGTGCCCGCGCCCGTGCCAAGCCGAAGGCAAAGCCCCCCAAGGCGACGGGGTTGTCGTAAGCCTCACCCCTGGCTTGTCGAAAGGCGAGGTTGGGCCAAGCCCCGCACGATGGGGCTGCCGCCCTCATCTCTGCACCTCGCCGCCCCCACCCTTGACCCCTCCCCGAAAGGGGGAGGGAGGCTCGTGGCCGCGCCTCTCATCGCCCCCTCGCGGGGAGGCAGGCAGCCCCACGACTCTTTCGACAGAGCCGCACGCCGGGTGCGAGGGAGAAGCCCTACTCGGGTTCCCGCTGCAGGTACCAGGCGGCGAGGTAGGCTGTCTTGGCGGGGAGGGCGAGGCGCGCCGCCGCCGCGACCCGCGCAGGGGTATAAAAATGCTCTTCGTTGAGGAGGTTGATCGTCGCGACCATTTCGCCGGCGATTTCGACCGGCAGGTTGATGATCGAGCCACACCCCAGCGACCAGATGAGGTCGTGGTCGGGAAAATGCGGTTTCATCTCCTCGATGGTGTTGGCGACGAAGGCCTCGCGCCGCGTGTGCACCACGTCGAACCATTCGGTGCGGCGGATCGGTTTGGTGCCCGAAACGGGATAGGCCTCCGGATGGCTGGTAAACACCCGGCCGGTGCGCTCGTTCGCCCAGTCGACGACGAGGACGGTGAAGAGCTTTGCGCCGACGAGCGTTTCCGCGAGGACCCGCAGCGCCTGCCAGGCATCGTCGGCGTGCTTCATGTGCGCAATGGCGGCGTCGAAGGCGGTGAGTGCGTCGTCGGTCACGGCAAATCCTCAGGCCGGGGCGGGGAGAGCGTGGGCGGAAAGGCGGGCGAGCTCGCGCGAATAGGGATCGACCATCGTACCATGCTTCAGTTGCGCGACGCTCGCCACCTCGACGATGCGACCGCCGCGCATCACCGCCAGCCGGTCGCAGAGGAAGGAGACCACCGCCAGATTGTGCGTCACGAGCAAAAAGGTGAGGTTCTGCTCGCGGCGCAGCCGCTTGAGCAGGTTGAGGATTTCGGCCTGAACGGAGACGTCGAGCGCCGAGGTCGGCTCGTCGAGGAGCAGGATTTTCGGGGCGAGCATGAGCGCGCGGGCGATGGCGACGCGCTGGCGCTGGCCGCCCGAGAGCTGGTGGGGAAAGCGAAACCGGAGCCGCGGGGCGAGCCCGACGGCGGCCATGACCGCCTCGATGCGGGCCGCCTCATCGCCGATGCGCTGGATGCGCAGCGGCTCGGCCAGCGTGGCATCGACCGTCTTGCGCGGGTGAAGCGAGCCATAGGGGTCCTGAAAGACCATCTGGCACTGCCGGGCAAAGCCGCGATCGACCCCATGGCCGCGCGGGACGCCGAAAGCCGAGATGGCCCCGGTCCACTCGGGCGCGAGCCCGGCAATGGCCTTGAGCACCGTCGATTTGCCCGAGCCGCTTTCGCCAACGAGCGCAAAACTCTCGCCTTCGGCGATGTCGAGCGTGATGCCGTGGGTCACGACGGTCTCGCCATAGGCGACGTCGAGGTTCTGGAGCATGAGCGCGCTCATGCGGCGCTCCGGTCGAGCACCGGCAGCTCGGCGCGCGTCTCATCGAGACGCGGCGCGGCGGCGAGGAGCGCGCGCGTATAGGGGTGGGTCGCGGCCCCGAGGTTTTGCGCCGGGCAACTCTCGACGATCTCGCCTTCTTTCATCACGAGGATGCGGTCGCAGTAGCGCGCGACGAGGTCGAGATCGTGGCTGATGAGGATGAGGCCCATGCCCCGCCGCTTGATCAGGTCGTCGATGAGGTCGAGCACCTGCGCCCGGACCGAGACGTCGAGGGCGGAGGTGGGTTCGTCCGCAATCAGCAGGTCGGGCTCGGGGATCAGCATCATGGCGATCATGATGCGCTGGCCCATGCCGCCCGACACCTCGTGCGGATAGAGTTTTGCGACCCGGTCGGGCGCCTCGATGCGCACCGCCTCGAGCATGTCGCGAACACGCTGGCGGAGCGCGCGGCGCGACATCCGGGCGTGGGCGCGAACCGCCTCGGCGATCTGCTCGCCCACGGTCATGACCGGGTTGAGGGAGTATTTCGGGTCCTGCATGATCATCGAGATGCGGGCGCCGCGGAGCCTTCGCATCTCGCCTTCGGACTGGCTTCGGAGGTCCAGGCCATCGAAGCTCAGCCGGTCGGCCGCGACGCGCCCGGGCGGGCGGACCAGCCTGAGGATGGCCCGGCCGGTCATCGACTTGCCGGAGCCGGATTCCCCGACGATCCCCAGCCGCTCCCGCCCGAGCGTGAAGGAGATGCCCCGCACCACCTCCACCGGGCCACGCGGCGTCGGAAAGCTCACGCGGAGGTTTTCGACTTCGAGCAAGGGGGTCATCGGCGCTCGGCGCTCCGCGGGTCGAGCACGTCGCGCAGGCCATCGCCGAGGAAACAGAAGCCGAGGCTCACGATGACGATGGCAAAGCCCGGCATGGTCGCGACCCACCACTGGTCGAGGATGAAGCTGCGCCCGCGCGAGATCATGGCGCCCCATTCGGGAGCCGGCGGTTGCGCGCCGAGGCCGATGAAGCCGAGGCCGGCGGCGGTGAGGATGATGCCGGCCATGTCGAGGGTCACGCGGATGATGAGCGAGGAGGTGAGGAGCGGCAGGATATGGCCCCAGATGACGCGCAGCGCCGAGGCGCCCTGCAATTCGACCGCGGCGACGTATTCGGCCCGGCGGATGGTCAGCGTCTCGGCCCGGGCGATGCGCGCATATCCCGGCCAGGACGAAATGGCGATCGCGATGATGGCGTGCTCGATGCCGGGCCCCAGCGCGGCGGTGAAGGCGAGCGCGAGGATGAGTTTCGGCATCGACAGGAAAATGTCGGTGAGGCCCATCAGCACGCGGTCGGCCCAGCCACCGAAATAGCCCGAGACGGCGCCGATCACGAGCCCGAGCGGGGCGGCGAGGATCGCGACCAGAACGACGATCTCGAGCGTGATGCGCGTGCCGTAGATGACGCGCGCATAGATGTCGCGGCCGAGTTCGTCGGTGCCCATCCAGTGCGCGCCGGAGGGCGGCTGCAGCCGGTTGGGCAGATCCTGCGCGATCGGGTCGGTCGCAATGAGCGGGGCGATGAGGGCGAGGACGAGGAGGGCGAGGATGATGAGCGCGCCGAGTACGGCAAGCGGGTTGCGCAGCAGCGCAAGGCTCGCCCGGTAGGCGCGGCCGAGCCGCGCCTGCGTGCGGGAGGCGGGGCTGTCGGCGAGGAGCCAGTCGCGCAGCGTCGGGCGGGAGAGGTCGAGCGTCATTCTCACCTCGCCCGCGGGTCGACGAGCCGGTAGAGCGCGTCAGAACCCTTGTTGATGAGCACGAACACCGCGCCGATGACGAGCGTGGCCCCGAGCACGGCGTTCATGTCGGCGTTGAGCAGCGCGACGGTCAGGTAGTTGCCGATGCCCGGCCAGGAAAAGATGGTCTCGATCATCACCGAGCCTTCGAGGAGCCCGGCATAGGATAGGCCGATCACCGTGATGAGCGGCACGAGTATCGGGCGGAAGGCGTGGCGCCACACGACGAGACGTTCGGGCAGTCCCTTCACGCGGGCGGTCGTGACGTATTCCTGCGCCAGTTGCTCCAGCATGAAGCTGCGCGTCATGCGGGCGATATAGGCGAGCGAGTAGAAGCCGAGGATGGCGGCGGGCAGGGTGAGGTGCCGCAGGGCGTTGAAGAAGACATCGGTGTTGCCCTCGATCAGGCTGTCGACGAGGATGAGGCCGGTGTGCTGGCCGACGAGCCCGTCATAAGCGATGTCGACGCGGCCGGGACCGGCGACGAGCTTCCAGCGCGCATAGAAGAGGGCGAGGCCGACGAGCCCGAGCCAGAAGGCCGGCACCGAGTAGCCGAGGAGACCGACGACGCGGATCACCTGGTCGACCGGACCGCCCTGGCGCGTCGCGGCGGTGACGCCCATCGGCACCCCGAGCGCGACGCCGATCAGGATGCCGAGCGTCGCCATCTCGAGCGTCGCGGGAAAGACCCGGGCGAGGTCCTCGGCGACCGGCCGGCCGGTCGAGACCGAAACGCCGAAATTGCCGCGCAGCACATCCCCCACATAGGCGGCGAACTGCACCGGCAGCGGGCGGTCGAGGCCCATCGCCGCCTTTGCCGCCTCATAAACCGCCTTCGACGCGCGATCGCCGACGGCGGCGACCACCGGATCGATCGGCACCACCCGGCCGATGAAGAAGGTGATGGCGAGAAGCCCGATGAAGGTCAGCGCGAGGGTGAGGAGGAAAAGCCCGACGCCGAAGAGAATGCGCAGACCCGGCACCCGCTGCCGCCGGGCCGAGGCCACCTCATCGAGTGTCGCGACGATCGCGGTTTCCGGTTCAAAGGCCAAGCGGCGCCTTCCTGCTCATGCGCCCAGGATATTGCGCAAGCGCGGGCCCCTCGGCTACCCCCCGGCGCCCTTTCCACAAAGCGGGGAGCCTTGGCAAGGCGCATCCGTCGCTCGCACCGCCGTGTGGAGAGGTTGCAGAGCGGCGGAGGCTGCCGCGGATTTCGGCACGCCCGCGGCGGCACAGATTCCCTCTTCCACAATACAGCCTGGTTTGCTTAGATCAAAAATATTTTAGCCGAGGTAAAACGCCTGGGGAGGCGAGTTGGGGGCCGAGACGAGCAAGGCATCGCCGCCGGGGCAGCCCAGGGTCGGGCCGCTGATCCGTGCGCGCCGCCGCCAGCTGCACCTGACGTTGCAGGACCTCGCGGCGGCGGCCGGCATTTCGGTCGGCTATGTCAGCCAGGTGGAGCGCGACCTCGCGACACCCTCGCTCGGCACCCTGGCGCAGATCGCCCGCAGCCTCGACGTCGGGGTCGATTACTTCATCGCAACGCCCGATCTCGGCAGTGCGCTCTCGCGTGCCGGCGAGCGCCAGTCCTTCTCCGTCTCCGGCTCCTCGATCCTTTACGAGCGGATCGGCACCGACTTCGCCGGCAATCTCCTCTCCTCGTTCATCCTCTCGATTCCGCCGGGCTACCGGTCCGAGACCGTGAGCCATGAGGGCGAGGAGATCATCTACGTGCTCGACGGCGAGCTCACGGTCCGCGTCGAGCCCGACGAGATGGTGCTCAGGACCGGCGACGGCTTCCACTTCCGCGGCAACCGCCCGCATTCCTGGCGCAACACCAGCCCCGGCATGGTGCGGCTGCTGTGGACCGGCACGGTCGCATTGTTCCGTCCGCGGGGCGGCATCGGCGGCGACAGCCGGCGCCATCGACCCTCCCATCCGAGCACCCAGCCGCTCGACACCCATCACCGCACGAAACAAAGTCAGGAGAGTTAGAAATGCGCCTGTTCAAGGCCGCGGTTTTCGCGGCGTCTCTCGCCTTGCTGGCGCCCTTGCCGATGACGGCGGCGCTGGCGGACACGCCGGCCGACACGCTGGTCGTGGCGCAGAACATCGACGACATCGTCTCGATCGATCCGGGCGAGGCCTACGAGTTTTCCTCGGGCGAGTACGTGACGCAGACCTATGACCGGCTGGTGCAGTACGACGCGCCGGACGTGACCAAGCTCGTCGCCGGGCTCGCCGACAAGTGGATGGTGGACGACGCCAACAAGACCATCACCTTCACGCTGCGGGACGGGGTGAAGTTCGCGCCCTCGGGCAATCCGCTGACCGCCGCCGACGTCGTCTATTCGATGAAGCGCGTGTTTGCGATCAACAAGTCGCCCGCCGCGATCCTCGGCGCCATCGGCTGGACCAAGGACAATGTCGAGCAGATGGTCTCGGCCAAGGACGACAAGACGGTCGTCGTCAAATATGCCGGCGACATCTCCTCGGCCTATGTGCTCAACGTGCTGGCCTCGCGGCCCGCTTCGATCGTCGATTCGAAGACCGTGGCCGCCCATGAGCAGAACGGCGACATGGGCAATGCCTGGCTCAAGTCGAACTCCGCCGGCACCGGGCCATTCGTGCTGAAAACCTACCGGCCGAACGAAATCCTCTCGCTCGACGCCAATCCCGACTATTTCCTGGGCGCCCCGGCGATCAAGCACGTCGTCATCAAGCACGTGGCGGAGGCCGCAACGCAGCTGCTCCTGCTGCAATCGGGTGACGTCGACATGGCCAAGGACCTGACGCCGGACCAGATCAAGGGCCTCGACCCCAAGCAGATCAAGGTCGAAACCTACCCGCAGGCGGCGGTGCATTTCCTCTCCTTCAACCAGAAGGACAAGGACCTCACCGATCCGGCCTTCTGGGAGGCGGCGCACTACCTCGTCGACTATCAGGGCATGGTCGACACCTTCCTCAAGGGGCAGATGACGGTTCACCAGTCCTTCTGGCCCTCGGGTTTCCCGGGTGCGCTCGACGACAACCCCTATACCTATGACCCGGACAAGGCGAAGGCGATCCTCGCCAAGGCCGGCATCAAGACGCCGATCTCGGT
>DASZTU010000109.1:0-20995 GCA_035547975.1 Devosiaceae bacterium
CCCGGAGCGTGGCCCATGACCTCGACCGGCACGAACTGCTCGGTACGCCCGATGCCATCGCGCTCGACGAGGACGCTCTCGATGAGCCCGACCCGGCTCTCGCAGTGGCGGCGGAACTGGCGCTCTCCGGCATCGCGCAGCAGCTTCGCCCGGGCCTTAGCAGTCCCCCTGTCGACCTGCGGCATGCGGGCCGCGGGGGTTCCGGGCCGCCGCGAATAGGGAAAGACGTGGAGGTAAGTGAGTCCCGCCTCCTCGACGATGCGCAGCGTGTTCTCGAACATGGCGTCCGTTTCGGTTGGGAAGCCGGCGATGATGTCGGCGCCAAACACCATGTCCGGCCTGAGCGCCCGAACCCGGGCGACGAACGCAAGCGTATCCGCCCGCAAATGCCGGCGCTTCATGCGCTTGAGGATGAGGTCGTCGCCCGACTGGAGGCTGAGGTGGAGGTGCGGCATCAGCCGCAAATCCGATCCTATGGCGTCATACAAAGCCTCGTCCGCCTCGATTGAATCGATCGAGGAGATCCGGAGCCGCGGCAGGTCGGGGACATGCCGGAGGATCGCCTGCACCAGCTTTCCGAGGCTCGGCTGCCCGGGCAGGTCGGGTCCATAGGAGGTGATGTCGACTCCCGTCAGCACAACCTCGCGAAAGCCGTTGCCGGCGAGCCGCTTGATCTGCTCGACGACCAGCCCCATCGGGACCGAGCGCGAGGGCCCCCGCCCATAGGGGATGATGCAGAAGGTGCAGCGATGGTCGCAACCGTTCTGCACCTGGACGAACGCCCGGGAGCGCCCGTCCATGGCATCGATCATGTGCCCGGCCGTCTCGCGGACACTCGAAATGTCGTTGACCTGCACCTTGTCGTTGAGCGGCACGCCGAATGCTATGGGAGCATAGCTTTCCGCCTTGAGCTTGTCGGCATTGCCGATAACGAGATCGACTTCGGCCATGTCGCCAAAACTGCGCGCTTCGGTCTGCGCCGCGCAGCCGGTCACGATGATGCGGCGGTCGGGGAATTCCCGGCGGGCCTTGCGGATCGCCTGCTTCGCCTGCCGGACGGCTTCGGCCGTCACCGCGCAGGTATTCACCAGGAGCACGTCCGCGAGTCCGGCCTTTTCCGCCTCGCCCTTCATCACCTCGGATTCGTAGGCGTTGAGCCGGCAGCCGAAGGTGAGCGTCTCGATGGTCATGGCTGGATCCGCACCATCAGGCGACGGCCTCGGCGGCGCGCGACCAAGCGCCCGTCGCGGGGTCGAAGGAGCCGGCGAATTCGTGCTCGGCCGGTCCCGTCAGCAGGACATGATCGTCGGCCCGCCATTCGACAACGAGGTCGCCGCCGGGAACCGTCACGGTCGCCTTGCGCAGGGCGCGCTTGGTCCGCACCGCGTTGACGAGCGCCGCGCAGGCGGCCGTGCCGCAGGCGCGGGTCAGGCCGGCGCCCCGCTCCCAGGTGCGGAGGACGATGTGGTCGGGCGCCACGACCCGGGCGATCGAGATGTTGGCCCGCTCGGGAAAGATCGGATGGTTCTCGAGCAGCGGTCCGAAGCGGTCGAGGGCGTAGCTCCAGACGTCGTCCTTCACCCAGAAGGTCGCGTGGGGGTTGCCCATCGAAGCAACCGACGGGGTATGCAGCACCGGCGCGTCGATGGGCCCGATCTGCAGTTCGATGCCGGTCGTATCGTGGAATTCTTCGGCGAGCGGAATGTCCCGCCAGCCGAACTTCGGCGCGCCCATGTCGACGGTGATGAGGCCGTCCGGCCGCTCGGTGCCGGCGATCAGCCCCGCCAGCGTCTCGAACAGGAACTCCCGGCGCCCCGTTTCCTCGGCCAGCGCCATCACCACGCAGCGCATGCCGTTGCCGCAGTTTTCGGCGAGTGACCCGTCCGAGTTGATGACCTCGATGTAGTTGGCCGTCCCGGGGGTGCGCGGATCGTGGATGGCCATGATCTGGTCGAACCGGGTTGCCGGGTCGGCATTGACCGCGATCGCCGCCTCGGGTGTGACGCGATCCGCACGGCCGCGCATATCGGCAACGATGATCTCGTTGCCGAGGCCGTTCATCTTGAGGAAGGGCGCGTTCGCCATGTCAGGGGCCTTCAGTCCGACTGAGGGCTATATGGCGGAACTGGCCCCAAATTGCCAGTACGGGCTTGTCGGGCGCCCTCAGCCCGGCCAGTCGAATTGCCGGGCCGCGGCAACGAGCGCCCCGGTCGCCGGGCTATAGGGCCGGCCCGGCGCGCTGACCAGTGAGATCGTCCGAACCACTTCGGGCTCGACGAGCGGCCGGCGCAGCAGCTCGGGTATGGTCACCGAGCATTCCGGCATGAAGGCGAAGCCGATGCGCGCGAGGACCATCGATTGCACCCAGTCCTCACGCTCCGAGCGGAACCGGGCGTAGAGATTGATCTCTTTCTGGCGACAGACCTCCATCACCATTTCGCGCATTTCGCAGGAGAGGCGATCGACATAGGGCTCGTCGGCGAGGTCAGCGAGCCGCACCGCGCCCAAGGCCGCCAGACGATGCTCGGGCGGGAAAATGACGACGTAGCGCTCCCGATAGAGCTCGTGCACGGTGAACTCGGCGCGCAAATCCTCCGGCGCGTTGAGGATCGCGAGATCGATCTCCGCCCGCTGCAGGAGGTCCCGGAGCGTTCCCAGCGGCGCCTCGGTCACGGCGACTTCGACGCCCGGATACTCGGTCTGGAACCGGGCCAGGAAACGCGACAGCCGGACGGGGCCGACCGTGACCATGACACCGAGGCGCACCGGCACGCTGTTCAAAAGCCGAAAATTGTCGGCCAAAAGATGCGTGGCTTCCGCCCCGGCGATGATTTGCTGCAAATGCGGTAATAGCGACCGGCCGAAGTCGGAGACCAGCACCTGCTTGCCCTCGCGATGGAAGAGCGGCGCTCCCAGTTCCTGCTCGAGGCCCTTGACCGCCTTGGTCAGGGCCGGCTGCGAGACGTTGCAGGAGCGTGCCGCCCGAGTGAAATTCAATTCCCGAGCCACTGCCAGTACATACCGGACCTGGAACATTTCCATTTTCTAGCCTCCCCTCAGCTTATTCTAGCACCGACTTCGATAACCGCGGTCTATCGATCGATGCCCCGGCCGGGGATTTTCAGGAACGTGCGTTCCCTTCAACCTGTACTGCACCTGTTGGAGGAGAAAACCATGCGCATATTTATGGTTGAGCGCGATCTCAACGGCATTACCATGGAGGCGCTCGGAGCGGCCCAGCGCGCCGCGATCAGCAAGGGACAGCAGATGAGCGAGGGCGGCACGCCCATCCGCTACATCCGCTCGACCTTCGCCCCGGGGGACGGCCGCTGCATGTGCCTGTTCGAGGCCGAGCAGCCCGAGGACGTCCGCCGGCTCAATGAGGAAGCCGGCATCCCCTATTTCCGGGTCGTCGAGGCATTCGACCTCACACCCTGAGCCGGTCTCTTCTTGAGAGATAGGGAAACGCCAGGAGCCGGCCTCGTAGGGCACGACCTGCTGAACTTCCATGGCCGGTCGGTTTCAGTCGCACGGCTCGCCGGCCGTGGCGATAGTCGTGCGACGGCGACGATGCTCCCGGCTGCCGGGCTCGTTCATCTCCACGTCCGATACGCGCGATGGGTTCGCCTGGCCGCCCTTCCAGCGAGTCTACCATCAGAGTTGACTACAATTGTCGGTAGCGCCACACCTAGAGGGACAACCAGCCAAGGCGCAAACATTGGTTGCCTTCAAGGAGATGATGATCTCCGCGTGCCGTAGTTCGACCGGGAGATGACATGAACGGCAAGACTGGCGCTCAGGGCTCCCGCCCTGACCTGCTCGAACAAACCCTGGCCGGCGCCCGCAAGGACCAGGAAACAGTCCGCGACGGCGTACCAACCGCCAAACTGCTCGACGGCATCGTGTTTCGTGACTCGGTCACCCATCGGGACGACCGGGGGTCGGTGACCGAACTCTTTGACCCGCGGTGGAACTGGCATCCCGATCCGCTCGTCTTCTCATACCTGTTCACGATCCGGCCAGGCGTGGTGAAAGGCTGGGGGCTGCACAAGCTACACGAGGATCGCTATTTCGTCGTCGCTGGCGAGATGGAGGTCGTGATGTTCGACCCGCGCAGCGACTCGAGCACCTATGGCCACATCTGCCGCGTGGTCCTGTCCGCCGACCGGCCTCGCCTCATGAATGTGCCGAAATTCGTTTGGCACGCCGACCACAACATCGGCACGAGCGATGCCATCGTCGTCAATTTCCCCACTATCCAGTACGATCACGCCAACCCCGACAAATATCGCCTGCCAATCGATACCGACCTCATTCCGTTCTCGTTCGGATCAGCGCACGGGTGGTGAGATCGCCGCGTTTCTCGGTCCTCATGCCCACCCACTACCGGCCAGACGTCATCGCCTGTGCCATCGGGTCGGTCCTGGACCAGACCGAGCCGGATTTCGAGTTGCTGGTGGTCGGCGATGGTGCAGCGCCCGCCACGGCTGAGGCGGTGCAGAGCTTCAGCGACCAGCGCATTCGCTGGCTGGACCTCCCCAAGGCGCCGGGCTTCGGGTACGCCAACCGCAACATCGCGCTGCGACAGGCACGTGGCGAGCTGATCGCTTTTGCCGCCGACGACGACCTCATGCTCCCCGATCATCTGGCCCTGCATGGCGCGGCCCTCGCCAACCCGACCAAGCTTTGGAGCTACTCACAGGCGCTCTGGGTCTCACAGGACGGAGTGGCCGCACCCGATCTCACCAATCTGGATTTCGCCGATGAACGCCGCTCCTTCAGCGAGGTGGGAAACACCATCTGCGGGGGCTCTTTCGTTTATCGCGCCACCGCTCTGCGCGATCGTGCGGCCTGGGGGGAAGACCTCCCCGGGGCGGGCGACTGGCGCATCATGCTGCAGCTTCTCGCCCACGGCACCGTCGCGCTGGCACGCCTGCCGACGCCGACCCTGATCCACTTTGCGGCGGCCCGAAAGACAGGACGTCACTCGGAAAGTCCTCTGCTCAGCAGGTGGCTCGACGTCGCCGACCATTCAGCGTGGTGGCCAGCCGAATTGCGTTTCCGCTCCGACTCGTATCCATCGCTGCAGGAAGCCTGCCTGCAATCCATGCGCGGCGACCCGGGCTTCGTGCCGGGTCTGCGCAAGGCGGCGACCGACGTCGTAAGCCGGTTGGCACTCGAGTGTCTGGATGGACCGACCCGGCAGCTCGCCGTCCAGCCCAACGCTCAACTCGAGGAAGCGCACCGCGAGCTTGCCGCCCTTGCCGCGGCCCATGCCGCCGAGATTTCGGCCTTTCGCCAGAGTACGAGTTGGCGGCTGACGGCACCGTTGCGCGCGCTCAGGCAATGGCTGAAACGGCCCCGTCCTTGACTCGCCGCCCTCTTTCAGCCTATCAGCCGCGGCAAATCCGTCAGGCCAGACCCTGATCCGCCGCCCGGGACCCGCAAAGGTATAAAGAGATCCCGGAGGCCAACACCCGACAGCGCGATGCGCCCTCGGGTGCAAATGGTGTTTGGGCTTCGGCCAGGCGGCAACTATATCCGGTGGGCAACCCCGGAAAAGGTGAGAAAAGTGTTCGAAAGCCTCAGCGATCGCCTGGGAAAGATCTTCGATGGCCTGCGCGGCCGCGGCGCGCTGAATGAGGCGGATGTCGATGCGGCGCTGCGCGAGGTCCGCCGTGCCCTGATCGAGGCCGACGTATCGCTCGAGGTGGTGCGCGCCTTCGTCGAGCAGGTGCGCGAGCGCGCCGTGGGCGCCGAGGTCACCAAATCCGTGACCCCGGGCCAGCAGGTGGTCAAGATCGTCCATGACGAGATCGTCCGGGTGCTTGGCGAGACGCAGGTCGGCATCGACCTCAATGCCCCGGCGCCCGTCGGCATCCTGATGGTGGGCCTGCAGGGCGCCGGCAAGACGACGCTTTCGGCCAAGCTCGCGAAGCGCCTCAAGGAGCGGCAGGGCAAGAAGGTGCTGATGGCCTCGCTCGACGACCGCCGTCCGGCCGCCAAGGAGCAGCTGCGCGTGCTCGGCGAGCAGGTGGGCGTCGCGACCCTCCCCATCCAGCAGAACGAGGCCCCCGTCGACATCACCCGCCGGGCGATGAACGAGGCGAGGCTCGGCGGCTATGACGTTTTGATCCTCGATACCGCCGGTCGCACCCACATCGACGAGGAGCTGATGGCCGAGACGGCGGCGGTCAAGGCCGCGGCCGACCCGCACGAGATTCTGCTCGTCGCCGACGCACTGACCGGCCAGGACGCAGTCAACCTCGCGCGCTCCTTCGACCAGCGCGTCGACATCACCGGCATTGTCCTCACGCGCGTCGACGGAGACGGGCGCGGCGGCGCCGCCCTCTCGATGCGCGCGGCGACCGGCAAGCCGATCAAGCTCATCGGCGTCGGCGAAAAGATGGACGCGCTCGAGGAGTTTTACCCGAGCCGCATCGCCGATCGCATCCTTGGCATGGGCGACATCGTGTCCCTGGTCGAGAAGGCGGCGCAAACCGTCTCGGCGGAAGACGCCGCCAGGATGGCCAAAAAGCTGAAGAAGGGCGTCTTCGACCTCGAAGACCTCCGCAACCAGCTGCTGCAGATGAAGAAGATGGGCGGCATGAGCGGCCTCATGGGACTCATGCCCGGCATGGGTCAGCTCAAGAAGGCGATGGCCGGCGCCAATATCGACGAGAAGATCTTCGACCGGCAGATCGCCATCATCAACTCGATGACCAAGGCCGAGCGCGCCAATCCCGACATCCTCAACGCCAAGCGCCGTATCCGCATCGCCAACGGATCGGGCACCAAGGTCGAAGACGTCAACAAGCTGATGAAGCAGCACCGCCAGATGGCGGACATGATGAAGAAGGTGTCGAAGGGCGGTATGGGAAGCCTCGCCGGCATGTTCGGCGGCAAGATGGGGGGCATGATGCCGCCCGGCGGCCTGCCGGACATCTCCAAGATGGATCCCGCCGAGCTGGAGCGGGCGGCCCGCGAGCTCGGCATCGATCCGGCTTCCATTCCCGGCGCCGCCGGCGGCCAGCCGGCCCCGGCCCCCAAAACCCTCGCCGACAAGCTGCCGTCCGACGTCGGCAAATTCCTCAATAGCCCATCATTGCCGGGCCTCGGCGGCGCCTCGCGCTTTCCGGGCCTGCCCGGCCTCGGCGGCGGCTTCGTGCCCCGCAAGAAATAACCCGTTCAGCCTTTTACTCAGGAGAAACCATGTCGCTCAAAATCCGCCTTGCCCGCGCCGGCACCAAGAAGCGCCCGTACTATCACATCGTCGTCGCCGATGCCCGCTCTCCGCGCGACGGCCGCTTCATCGAGAAGCTCGGGACCTATGACCCGCTCCTCGCCGACGACAGCAAGCGCGTAAACCTCGTTACCGAGCGCGCGCAGCATTGGCTGTCCGTGGGGGCCCAGCCCACCGACCGGGTGCTGCGCTTTTTCGATGCGGCGGGCCTCTTGAAGCGCGAGCCGCGCAACAACCCCAACAAGGCCAAGCCCGGCCAGAAGGCGACCGAGCGGGCCGAGGCACGCGCCAAGGCCGCCGAAGCCGCGGCCGGGGGCACTGCGGAAGGCGCGAGCGCCTGAGGGCGGAACCGGGGCCACCGGGTAGACGTTGACGAGCGCCGGCCTATTGACGGGCGGCGGCGAATGAATCATATATTTGCCATATCCGCTACGCCCGTAGGCGGGCATTTATCCAGAGGGCCCCGACAGCGATGTTGGGGCCTTTTGCATTGGGGATTTCATGAAGCGCGTCGCACTGCTGATTGACGGCGGACATCTCCGGGTCGTCGCGCGCACCGATGGTATTCGCTACGACGCCGACTTCGTCGAACGCTTCGCAAAGGAATGCGTCGATGAGGACGAGCAGCTTCTGCGCGTACTCTACTATGATTGCGCCCCATATTCCGGAACGGTGAAACTACCCGTTTCGGGCGAGGACAAGGTATTCGAGGGCAATGATGGCTGGCTGAAGAACCTGGCGGCCAGAGATCTCTTTGCGGTGCGACGCGGCGTATTGAAGTTCAGAGGCTTCAAGCCACGCCAGGTACCCATCTCGGGCCGGCCGCTCAGCGATGACGATTTCAAGCCCGACTTCGAGCAGAAGGGGGTCGATATGCGCATTGGGCTTGACATGGCCACCTTCTCCGAGAAGCGCTCCGTCGACCGTATCATTCTGGTGTCCGGGGACACCGACTGCGTCCCGGCGATGAAGCACGCCCGCATCGCAGGATTGCAGCTGGTTCTTATTGAGCTTCCGGGTCACCGCCTGGCGCCGGAGTTGACATGGCACACCGATATTCGCCGCGCAGCGAAATGGCCGGCTTAGGCAAGCGCCTGCTGATGGGCCGGATCGGCGCGGCACACGGCATCAGGGGCGAGGTGCGCATCCAGTCCTTCACCGAGGACCCGCTGGCGCTCAAGGACTATGGGGAGTTCTCGACCAACCGGCCGGGGCTCACCCTCAGCATCGAATCCGCCCGCGCGACGACCAACGTGCTGGTCGCCCGGCTCAAGGGGGTCAACGACCGCAGCGCGGCCGAAAAGCTCAATGGCGTCGAGCTTTACGTCGATCGCGCAAGGTTGCCGCCGATCGAGGAGGAAGACGATTTCTATCTTGCCGACCTGATCGGGCTCGAGGCGAGGGCCGTCGACGGGGTGCCGCTCGGGCACGTCCTGGCAGTTCCGAATTTTGGCGCCGGCGACATTCTCGAGATCGGCGGGCCGGGGCGCGAGGCGCTGCTTGTCCCGTTCACGCGCACCGCCGTGCCCGAAATACGGATCGGCGAGGGCTACCTTGTTGTCGACCCGCCGGTCGAAATCGAGGGGGAAGCGCCCGACCCGGCGGGCGACGACGCCGCATGAGCTGGCGCGCCGACGTCATCACCCTCTTTCCGGAGCTCTTTCCCGGCCCGCTCGGCGCCTCCGTGATCGGCCGCGGGCTCGGCGCCGGCCTCTGGTCGCTGCGGACGACCAACCTGCGCGGCTTTTCCGTCGACAGATACCGGACCGTCGACGACACACCCGCCGGCGGCGGGCCGGGCATGGTGCTGAAGCCCGACATCCTCGCCGCCGCGATCGATGCCGTCTCGCCGGCCGATGACCCGCGCCCCCGCCTTCTCATGAGTCCGCGCGGCAAGCCGCTGACGCAGGCCCGCGCGCGGGCGCTCGCCGCGGGACCCGGGGCGATCAACGTCTGCGGACGTTTCGAAGGCGTCGACGAACGCGTCATTGAAGCACGCGCGCTCGAGGAAATTTCCATCGGCGACTACGTGCTCGCCGGCGGCGAGGTGGCGGCCATGGTGCTGATCGAGGCGGTGGTCCGGCTGCTGCCGGGCGTCCTCGGGGCCGCGGACAGTCACGCGGACGAAAGCTTCGAGCATGGCCTCCTCGAATACCCGCAATACACGCGCCCGCAGACTTTCGAGGGGCGGGAAATCCCCCCGGTCCTGACCTCGGGCGACCACGCCAAGGTCGAGGCTTGGCGGCGCGAGCAAAGCCTGGCCCTCACCCGGGCCCGCCGGCCCGATCTGCTGAAAGAGTAGCCCCGGCGGGAGATATGTTCGTCACCGCCGCCTGCGGGCGAGCCGGGGCCGATAAGCCTGGAGCGGCATGCCCCGGCAGAAGCCCTTTTTCCTAGACTCGCGGGCCCCTTTCCAGTATAGGCCGCCATCCAATGTCGGCCCCGGCGACCAAAATCCCGCGGAGAACCGGCGAAATCTCCGTGCAACCAAGACCGGGCGGCGGAACGGGCAAAAATCCCGGCAGGCCGCTCCTGCGAAAAGATCAGAACGGATTTCGGTCATGAACATCATCGAACAGCTCGACAAGGAGCAGTCGGAGGCCCTTGGCGGCAACCGCCACCCCGAATTCACCCACGGCGACACCGTCAAAGTGTGGGTAAAAGTTCGCGAGGGTGAAAAGGAGCGCCTGCAGGCCTACGAGGGCGTGGTGATCTCCCGCTCGGGCAGCGGCATCCACGAGAACTTCACGGTTCGCAAGATTTCCTATGGCGAAGGGGTCGAGCGCGTCTTCCCGATCTACTCGCCCAACATCGATCGCATCGAGGTGCTCAAGCGCGGCAAGGTCCGCCGCGCCAAGCTCTATTACCTGCGCGATCGCCGCGGCAAGTCCGCCCGCATTTTCGAATCGACCAGCGCCCGCACCCGCAGGATCGAGAGCGACGAGCGCGCCGCCGCCCAGGCTGCGCGCGACGCCCGCGAAGCCGAGAAGGTCGCGGCCGCCGAGGCTCTGGCCAAGGAGCTGGCGGCCAAGGAAGCCGAGGAGGCGGCGGCCGCTGCTGCTGCCGAGGCCAACAAGACGGAATAGCGGGCGCCACATACCCGCCCTTGCCTTTGAATTCTTCAAAGAGCCCGGCCCCGCAAGGCGCCGGGCTCTTCTGTTTTTCGGGAGTGCCGAAGTTGACCGACGAGGAATTGGAAATCGCGGCGGATGGCCTGCGCGCCGAAGCGGAGCAGCTGCTCGACGGCACCGGACTTCGCCGACTCCTCGCCGACCGCTTCGGCGCGGCAGCGCTGACCGGCAGCTGCCGCTACGACCTCATGGTCTGGCGCGACATAGATATCCACGTGCCGCTGGCCCCGGAGCGCCGTCTCGAATGGGCCGGGCTCCTGCCGGAAATCGGCAGGCGAGTCGAGTTGCCTGGTGGGCGAATGCAGAGGGCTCAGTTTCTTGACGACTACGTCGATCCGCACCCCCTGGGCGCCGGCCTCTATTGGGGCGTCGAGTTGCGCGATGCCAATGGCTTTGCCTGGAAGATCGATCTCTGGGGCTGGGCGCCCGACGATTTTGAGCGGCGGCAGGCAGCCGACCAGGAGTTCCGTAGCGCTCTCGAAGAGGTCGAGAGGGCCCTGGTTCTGAGGCTCAAGACCGAAGCCCGGCAGCGCCCGGATTTTTACGGCGCCGTGGTCTCGAGCATGGACGTTTACCGCTTCGTCCTCGCCGGGGCGGGACGGTCCCTCGAGGAGTTGCTCGCCTGGAAGTCGGCAAGCGGCGCCTGAAGCAGGCGAGCGCCGGCTTGCGTGGCCCGTCCCCGGCCCCCACATGCCGCGCACAAGGAGGAGAACAATGCCCGAAATCGCCTATATCTGCACGACCTGCGCCTGCCAGTATCCGCCGTCGGTGGCCCCGCCGGCCCATTGCCCGATCTGCGAGGATGAGCGTCAGTACGTCAACGCCGCCGGGCAGGGCTGGACGACGCCGGACGAGCTCCGCGCCACCCGCCGCATCGACTGGCGCGAGCTCGAGCGCGGCCTTTTCGGCATGGGCGCAACCCCGCAGGTCGGCATCGGGCAACGCGCCCTCATCGTGCCGCAGCCGGGCGGCGGCGTGATGTGGGACTGCATTCCGCTCGTAAGCGAGGAGGGCATCGCGCGCATCCGCGACGCGGGCGGACTCCGGGCCATTGGCATTTCGCACCCGCACTTCTTTTCGGCCATGGTCGACTGGAGCGAAGCGCTCGGCAACGTCGCGATATATCTTCACGAAGACCTGCGCCGTCACGTGACGCGACCGAGCCCGAACATCCACTACTGGTCGGGCGAGACGCACGATCTGGGGCAGGGCGTGACGCTCGTCCGCTGCGGCGGCCATTTTGCCGGTTCGACCGCGCTGCACTGGGCGGGGGGCGCCGGAGGGAAAGGCGTGCTGTTCGGCAGCGATACCCTTATGGTCGTGCCGGATACCCGCTGGGTCAGCTTCATGAGAAGCTTTCCCAACCTCATTCCCCTTAACGCGAGCGGCGTGAAGCGCATTGTCGCCTCGGTCGCCCCCGTTGCCTTCGAGCGCATCTATTCGGGCTGGTGGGATCGCGTCTGCCGCGAGGACGCCAAGGCACGGGTGAGCGCTTCCGCCGAGCGCTACCTTAACGCCATCGCCGACTAAACGAAGATATATCTTGCAGAGTATCTTGACGGCTTCCACGCCACCAGCTATTTGTGCGGCACGCTAAGATATATCGGAGACACAGATATGCACGATCATGAGCGAGACGCCGAGCGCTTCGCCCGCAAATGGGAGCGGTTCGAGTCGGCCGCGCGGCGGCATTTCGGCCACTGGGCCGGGCCGGGCGGTTTTGGCGGACCCGGAGGCTTCGGCGGCCCGATGGGCGGCGGCAACTGGGGCAATTGGGGTGAGAATTTCCGCGTCGGCCGGATGCTGGCGAGCGGCGACCTGCGGCTCGTCGCCCTCTACTTCATCGAACAGCAGCCCCGGCACGGCTACGACCTGATCAAGGCGATCGAGGACAAGACCTCCGGCCTCTATTCACCCTCGCCCGGCATCGTCTATCCGGCCCTGACCTTCCTCGAGGAAGCCGGCTGGGTCACGTCCTCGGCGGAGGGCAACAAGAAGCTCTACACCATCACCCCCGACGGCCGCGCCCATCTCGACCAGAACCGGGATGCCGTGCAATCGACGCTCAACTTCCTCGGCGCGGCCGGCGAGAGAATGAACCAGTGGCGCGAGCGCGCCCAGAGCGCGGAGCGGGGCCGCGGCTGGTGGGATGATCGCGAGCGCGACGAGCGGGAGGGGCGCCGTGACCGAAACCGCGACCGCGACCGCGATATTCCGGGCGTTTCCGACGAAGTGAACGCGGCCCGCAAGGACCTCAAGGCGGCAATCGCCGAGGCCCTCGACGAGGGCGACGAGGAGACGCAGCGCCGCCTGGCCGACATTCTGCGCAAGGCCGCCGAACTGATCCGCCGGCGCAATGTCGATCTGGGCTGAGGCCAAACGTCATTGGGTTGTGGGGCGCGGTGGCGCGCCCTGCACGACGAACAGGACCGGCGGCGCTTGGCTGCCGGCCTTCCGGACAAACCCACCAAGAGGTCGAGCCATGACGCTGGCCGCGATCTTCCGGCCGATCCGGCACCAGCCGGCGGTCGACGAACCCGGCGCAGGCCGGGAGAGCCGGGCGGGGGTTCAACCCGTCACGAACACGCCTTCGCCCGGCGCCCCCTCCGACCCATCCACCCGCTCCGCCCAGGAGGAGGGGTGGCTGGCGCTGCTCGAGCTGGTGTTCGATGAAACGGGTTGGCCCGATGCCGATGCGGAATAGGCCCCGCCGCGGCACGTGGCTGCCGCTCCGGGCAGTTGAACGCCGTCCGCAGGATCGGACCTGCGCCGCGGGAGGCCTCGGCGCATGAGCCGCGACGTGCTGTTCGTCCAGGGCGGTGGCGAGGCCGTGCACGACGATTGGGACAGTCACCTCGTCGAGAGCCTCCGGCGGGAACTCGGCCCCGGCTATCGGGTCCGCTACCCCAGAATGCCCAACGAGGCCGATCCGAGCTACGCCATCTGGCGTGACGCAATCGAGGACGAATTCGCCTCCCTCGGCGAGGGCGCCCTGCTCGTCGCCCATTCCGTCGGCGCGACAATCCTCCTCAATACGCTCGCCGAGCGCCGCCCGAGGCGCGCTTTCGGCGGCGTCTTCCTCGTCGCGCCGCCCTTTGTCGGCGAGGGCGGCTGGCCCAGCGAGGAAATCGCCGACATGGCCGGGATCGGCTCCCGCCTGCCCGAAGACCTCGTCATCCGCCTCTACCACGGTGCCGACGACGGGATCGTCCCGATCGCCCATCTCGATCTCTACGCGCGGGCCATTCCCCGGGCCGAGGTCAGGCGGCTGCCCGGCCGGGACCATCAGCTCAATGGCGATCTCGCCGAAGTCGCCGCCGACATCCGCCGCCTCGCACCATCGTGACCGGCGCTTTTTGCGCCGTTTGAAGCGGTGCAACCCTCCCCTGCGCGGCGGTGCCTTGAGTTTTGAGCCCGTCTCCACTATGTGCAGCGCGGCTCCTACTCCCGACAGAACTGGCCCTTTTTCCTATGGCGTTGCGCAACATCGCGATCATTGCCCATGTCGATCATGGCAAGACCACGCTCATCGACGTGCTGCTGAAGCAGTCCGGCGCCTTCCGCGAGAACCAGCGCGTCGAAGAGCGCGCCATGGATTCCAACGACCTCGAGCGCGAGCGCGGCATCACCATTTTGGCCAAGGTGACGTCCCTCGTCTGGCGCGACACCCGCATCAACATCGTCGATACCCCCGGCCACGCCGACTTTGGCGGCGAGGTGGAGCGCATCCTCTCAATGGTCGATGGCGTCGTGGTCCTCGTCGATGCCTCGGAAGGGCCAATGCCGCAGACCAAGTTCGTGCTGTCGAAGGCGCTGGCGCAGGGCCTCAGGCCCATCATCGCCATCAACAAGATCGACCGGCCCGACGAGCGCCATCTCGAGGTGCTCGAGGAAATCTTCGACCTCTTCATCGCCCTCGACGCCACGTCCGAGCAGCTCGATTTCCCGGTGCTCTACGGCTCGGGCAAGAACGGCTGGATGGCGAACGAACCGGACGGTGAGCGCGGCTCGATGGCGCCGCTCCTCGACAAGGTGCTCGAATACGTGCCCGAGCCGAAGGTCGAAGAAGGCCCGTTCCGCATGCTGGTCACGACGATCGAGCGCAATCCGTTCCTCGGCCGCGTGCTGACCGGTCGCATCCAGTCCGGCTCGGTCAGGCCGAATGACGCCATTCACTCGCTCTCCCGCGACGGCAAGGAAGTCGAAAAGGGCCGCGTCAGCAAGGTGCTGGCCTTCCGCGGCCTCGAGCGCACCCCGATCGAGGTGGGCGAAGCGGGCGACATCGTCGCCATCGCGGGGCTCGAGGAAACCACGGTCGCCCATACGATCGCGGCGCCGTCCGTGAGCGAGCCGATTCCCGCCAAGCCGATCGATCCCCCGACCCTCTCCGTCACCTTCCGCATCAATGACGGCCCCCTCGCCGGCCGCGAGGGCGACAAGGTGCAAAGCCGCGTCATCCGCGACCGCCTGCTGCGCGAAGCCGAGGGGAATGTCGCGATCCGCGTCACCGAAGGCACCGACAGCGATTCCTTCGAGGTCGCCGGGCGCGGGGAACTGCAGCTGGCGGTGCTGATTGAAAACATGCGCCGCGAAGGCTTTGAGCTCACCATCGGCCGCCCGCGCGTCGTCTTGCGCGAGGAGAACGGCCAGAAACTCGAGCCGATCGAGGAAGTCATCATTGACGTCGACGACGAGTATTCGGGCGCCGTCGTGCAGAAACTCACCGAGCGCAAGGGCGACCTCGTCGACATGCGCCCCTCCGGCACCGGCCGCACGCGGCTTCGATTCTACGTGCCGACCCGCTCGCTCATCGGCTACCAGCCGGAGCTGCTGTCCGATACCCGCGGCACCGCGATCTTCAACCGCCTGTTCCACGAGTACCAGCCCTACAAGGGCCCGCTGCCCGGCCGCCGCACCGGCGTTCTGATTTCGAACTCGAACGGCCAGTCGGTGGCCTATGCCCTCTGGAACCTCGAGGAGCGCGGCCCGATGATGATCGACGCCGGTGTCGAGGTCTATGAAGGCATGATCATCGGCGAGCACACCCGCGACAACGACCTCGAGGTCAATCCCGTCAAGGGCAAGCAGCTCACCAACATCCGCACGCACTCCAAGGACGAGGCGGTGCGGCTGACGACGCCCAAGAAGCTGACGCTCGAGCAGTCGCTCGGCTACATCGCCGACGACGAGTATGTCGAGGTGACGCCGAAGAGCATTCGCCTGCGCAAGATCTGGCTCGATCCCAACGAGCGCAAGCGCCAGTTCCGGGCCCGCGCCAGCGCCTGACCGACCCGCTGAGGTCGCCGCGACCTGCCGGCCGGGCCCATGGGCGCCGGCCCTGACGCCATTGACAGCCGCGGCACTTTCGGCGCTAATCTTTTGACAGAACTCAATGAGTTCAGATGTGAACCGCGCTGGGCCCGCTTCGGCTGGCTGGGCGGTATCACGACCGGCCGCATGCCGCCGCAAAGAAACGGCGCGGCCGACCCGCGGATGTGCCTGCGGCATGTCGCGACCGGAGAGCCGGGAAACACCGGGCCAGCTCCGGATGACGCTGCGAAGGGACGACGGGACGAGGAGGTTTCAACGGGCGTGACCGTCCGGTTCGCCGGTATTTGCGCCCCAGCACAGACGGAGGAGACGTCACATGAGCTCGAAAAAGATCAGCCGCCGCGATGTGCTGCGGGGGGCTGCCATTGGCGGAGCCGGCCTGTTCGCCGCCGCGAGCGGTCTGCCGGCCATGGCCGAGGACGCGCCCAACCTGCCCCTGCCGAAGAGCAGCAGCGGCAAGCTGACCGTCATCCACCGCACCGAATATTTCCAGCAGGCGCAGGACCTCTTCCGCAAGGAGGTCTCCGACTTCGCCGCCGCCAACAAGGTGCAGCTCGACATTTCGACCACCAATGCCGAGTCGTTCGGCGACTTCCTCGGCAAGATGACGGCCGCGGTCAAGGCGGGCAATCCGCCCGATTTCGCCTACACCACCAACGTCTCGATCGCCCAGATGCATTTGCTCGGGCTGGTCGAGGACGTGAGCGACGTGATGGACGAGGCGATCAAGCGCTACGGCAACGTCATGCCGGGCATCAATGCCGAAAAGAACGGCAAGTTCGACGGCAAGTGGGCATCGATCCCCTACATCGCCAATGCAACCGGCTACTTCTTCCGCAACGACCTGCTGAAGGAAAAGGGCATCGACCCGAAGAGCCTGACCACCCTCGACAAGCGTCGTGAAGCGGCCCTCGCGATCTCCGATCCGGCCAAAAAACTCTGGGGCTGGGGCAACACGCCCAATCAGAGCGGGGACGGCTACGGCTTCCTGATCCGTGTCGTCCAGGCCTTTGGCGGCCACTATACCGACGAGACCGGCCGCAAGGTCGAGTTCAATTCGCCCGAGACGGTCGCGGCCTTCAAGTGGCTGGCGGAGACGTTCGATCGCAAGGGCAAATACGCCGACATGCTGCCGCCCGGTATCGAAAGCTGGACCGACACCTCGAACAACGAGGCGTTCCTCGCGGGCAATATCGGCTACACCGTCAACCAGTTCAGCGTTTACGCCCAGGCCAAGCGCGACAAGAACCCGATCTTCGAGAACATCGTGGTGCTGCGCGCGCCCACCGCCAACAATGGCGACACCCGCGACGGCGGGCAGGTCGGTGGCTGGATCACCATCTTCAAGGGCGCGCCGAACGTCGACCTCGCCAAGCAGCTGGCGCTCGACCTGCTCGATCCCAAGAACTTCAACGCCATCTCCTCGATCGCGGGCGGCCTCTTCATGCCGGCCTACGAGAAGCTCTGGACGCCCGAGCTGATCGCCGCCGACCCGAATTTCGCGATCATCAAGGAGCAGGTCAGCGTAGAGAAGCCCTTCATCGGGCCGTCCTGGCCGGCCGACCCCAATGCCGCGATCGACGCCATCCGGGCCCAGGGCATCCTCGAACAGTCGGTCGGCAACATGATCGCCGGGCGCATGTCGCCGGAGGATGCCGTCAAGGACGCCCACGAGAAGATCGTGAACCTCTTCGAGGAGGGTGGCATCTCGCAATCGTGAGCGAGAGCCGAGCGCGGGAAGGCGATCATTTCCCGCCGGAGGGAGGGGCGGCCCATCGCCCCTTCCGCCGAGCTCTTTCGACGAAGACCATCCGGCGCGGATCCGGAACGTGAGGTCCCATGGATGACCAGATCCTGCTGAACCGGAGCGCCGTGAGGCCCGGTTCCGTGCCGCTCTCGCGCCGCCTCCGCGCCATCCTCGGCCGCGACTGGCAGGTTGCGATCCCGTTCGTCACCCCCCTCGTGCTGATCATGGTGGGGCTGATCCTCTGGCCCTTCATCGATGCCGTGATGCTGAGCACCACGACGCTGAACTTCCTCAGCGGCGCGACCACCTTCGTGGGGTTGAAGAACTACCAGCGCCTGTTGACCAGCAGCGACTACCTGCTGGCCATCCAGAACACCATCCAGTTCACCCTCTGGTCGCTCGGCATCAAGCTCGTGACCGGCATGATCATCGCGCTGGTGCTCAACAGCCGGATTCCCTTCCGCAACATCCTGAGCGGCATCATGCTGCTGCCGTGGATCGTGCCGGAAATCGTCACGGCGCTCGCCTGGCGGAGCATCTACGACCCGATTTTCGGCGGCCTCAACCCGATCCTGCTGCGCCTCGGAATCATCCACGAGCCCTGGGGATGGCTCTCGGACTCGCACCTCGCCATGGGCAGCGTCATCGCCGTCAATGTGTGGAAGGGCATTCCCTTCTACATCACGCTGCTGCTCGCGGGTCTCAAGGCCATCGATCGCGAGCAGCTGGAGGCGGCCGAGGTCGACGGCGCCAACGCCATCGAGCGCTTCCGCCACGTGACGCTGCCGAGCCTGCGCTACGTCATCGTGGTCACGCTCCTGCTGTCGTTCATCTCCACCTTCAACCAGTTCGGGCTGATCTTCCTGCTGACGGGGGGCGGCCCGAGCGGCGCGACGCGGCTCTATTCCATCCTCGCCTACGAGAAGGCGATCGGCTCACTGCAATATGGCCCTGGCATCGCCATCGCGCTGAGCGTTGCGCCCCTCATGGCGCTCCTGATCTGGCTGCTCGCCAAATTCATGCGCCGGGACGAGCGCCGAAGCGAATCGCGCCTGCTGGGCCGCTTCGGCGATCGGCTGTTCAGCGCCGCGGGCGTTGCCCTCGGTTGGCTGCTCGACCTGCTGTTCCTGCCGCTGCAGCTGGTGGTCGAGGCACTGGCTCGCCTCTCGCGACCCTTCCGCAGGCTGGTCAGGGGGTCGGCGGAGCGGCCGGTCTTCGCCCGCGCCGAGCGGCGCCGGATCGGAATCGCGCTCCAGATCGCGCTTCTCGTGCCCTTCATGGTGTTCGTGCTCTTCCCCTTCTTCTGGGTCACGATCACCTCGTTCAAGACGACGCCGCAGATCTTTCAGCGCTATTCGATCTTCTGGCCCGCCCCGGCGACGCTCGAGCAGTATACGACCCTGCTGCGCGACACACCGTTCCTCACCTGGCTGATGAACTCGGTCTTCGTCGCCTCCGTCAGCACGCTGATCTCGGTGGCCTTCGCCTCGCTCGCGGCCTACGCCTTGTCGCGGCTGAAGTTCACTGGCGCCGGCTTTCTGACGACTTTCCTGCTCGTGACCTATCTCCTGCCAGGTACGCTGCTCTTCATCCCGCTCTACCAGATCCTCGCCTCAATGGGCCTGGTCAACACCTACGGCGCCCTGCTCATCACCTATCCGACCTTCCTCCTCCCCTTCGCGACCTGGGTCATGCTCGGCTATTTCCGTTCCATCCCTGTCGAGCTCGAGGAGGCGGCGATGATCGATGGCGCGAGCCGGCTCTATACCTTCTTCAAGATCACCCTGCCGCTCGCGGCGCCGGCCCTGCTCTCGGTGACGCTGATCGCCTTCACCACCGCCTGGAACGAATTCCTGTTCGCCTTCGTGTTCATCACCTCCGAGTCGCTGCGCACCCTGCCGATCGGCCTCCAGTCGATGGTGGTGGGCGATATCCTCCCCTGGGGGCAGCTGATGGCGGCCTCGCTGCTGACCGCCATTCCGGTCGCCGCACTCTATATCTACGCCCAGCGCTACCTCGTCGAAGGGCTGACCGTGGGCGGTGTGAAGGGCTGAGGCCCGTCCGATTCACTGGACGGTGGCCACGAGCCACCCCCCATCCGATCGCCGCGAAAACCCGGTCCCGATCTTTTTTTGCCGCCCCGTGTCACATCGCTTTCCGCTGTCTCGTCTTCTTGTCGTCAACCTTCGAGACAATGGAGAAAACGCGATGACAACGCGCATCAACCCCTATGCGGTGGGCGGCAATCCCGTGCAGATGCTGATCGACTACGGCGGCGCCGTGGCCTCGCTCGGCCTCGAGAAGAGCCTCATCATCCTGGTCGAGACCCGCGCCTCGCAGATCAACGGCTGCGCCGGGTGCCTCGTCTGGCACACGCGCGAGGCGCGCGCGACGGGCGAAACCGAGGCCCGCATCTATCAGCTCGACGCCTGGCGCGAGTCCCCGCTCTATTCGCGGCGCGAGCGGGCGGCCATCGCCTGGACCGAGGCGCTGACCAGGATGGACCGGCGCGACATGGATGACGCCTATGCGCTCGTGGCAGAGCAGTTCACGCCGGAAGAGCAGGTTCAGCTCAACCTCGCGATCGGGGTGATCAACAGCTTCAACCGGCTCAACATCGGCTTCGCCGTGGTGCCGCCGGCTGCCGCCGAAGACCGGCGGGAAGCCGCCTGATGGGCACGCGGGAGGAGGCGGCGGCGAGTTTCGAGCCGGTGCGGCCGAGGCTGCTCCGCGTCGCCTACCGCATGCTCGGCTCGCTGGCCGACGCCGAGGACGTGGTGCAGGATGCGTTCCTGCGCTGGCTCGGCGCCGACCGCGCCGCCGTCCGGGAGCCGGAAGGCTATCTCGTCCGCACCGTGACCCGCCTCTGCCTCGATGCCCTCAAATCGGCGCGGCACCGGCGCGAGACCTATGTCGGGCCGTGGCTGCCCGAGCCGGTGCTCACGCCGGACGACGAGATCGAACCCGACGTGACCCTACCGCTGCTGATGGCCCTCGAGCGCCTCTCCCCGCTCGAGCGCGCCGCCTTCCTGCTGCACGACGTCTTCGGGGTGCAGTTCGACGAAGTGGCAAACGCCATCGGGCGCGATCCCACGGCTGCCCGGCAACTGGCCGCGCGCGCCCGCGAGCACGTGCACGAGGACCGGCCGCGTTTCGCCGTCGACCGGCAGAAGGGCCTCGATCTGGCGTCGGCATTCTTCGATGCCTCCCAGACCGGCGACCTCGGCCGCCTCAAGTCGATACTCGCCGCCGACGTGACTTTCGTCGCCGATGGCGGCGGCAAGCGTCCGGCGGGTCCCGCGCCGATTGTCGGCCGCGAGGCGGTGCTCGCCTTCATCGAGCGGTTGTCCCGCCTCCTCGCCCAGCGCCCTTCGAGGCTGCTGCGCTTCGGGATGATCAACGGCCTGCCGGGTTTCGTCACGCGCGAGGCCGACGGCGTGCTGCAGACCACCGCCTTCGATGTCGAAGACGGCAGGATCGCCGCCGTCTATGTCATGCGCAATCCCGACAAGCTCCGCCACCTCGAAGCCACGCTCCACTGAG
>DASZTU010000110.1:0-6333 GCA_035547975.1 Devosiaceae bacterium
CTGAGCTTGATGCGTCCGAAGTCCGGCAGGGCGAGCGCTCGCGCACCCGCGATGGCGTGCAGCAGGCGCAGGCGGGCACGGTCGCGCGTGGGCGAGTCCGACTGCGGCGTGAAGCTCGCAAGTTCCATCTGGCGGCGGTTCTGCGGCACGGCGATGGGGTAGGGCTGGGCCTTGGCGCCATGGGCCGCAAGGTCGCGGTAGGACCGCACGCCGCACTGGTCGAGCGGTTCGATGAAGTTGGCCTTGTGGTCCATCCGTCCGATGTCGATGATGCCGTGGGCGTTGGTGTAGAAACTCATCGAGTCGCCACCGAGCAGCCAGCCATTGAGCACACCCCCATTGTCATGGACGGTGCCCGGGCACATGACTTCGAGCCCGGCGGCGAGGATGCGGTCGACCATGCGGCTGGAGATGCCGAGCTGCCGCGCGCCTTCGCGGAGCGGCTTCCAGTCGTTGGTCGGGCCGATGATGGCGGCATGAGAAAGCCCCGGCAGCGACGCCAGGGCGGCGAAGGCAAGCAGAGTCAGCAGACGGCGCAAGTGTATTCCCCTCCCGTGTGGCGCCCAGGGTTTGCCCCATTTTCGAGCGCCGACGGAAAGAGACTGCGGGCAGGTGCCGCCCCGCGTCAAATTACATTGTTAACGGAAGTTAACTTTTGGGGCGTTGCGACGCGATCGGCCTCGCAATGTTGCCGCCTTGCCCGGCCCCGCAAATCGCTGGCCGCAGGCTTGCCTGTCTCAGCCGGCGTTCGGCGCCCCGGTTTCGTCGATGGCGGTCGCGATGGATTCGATGCGGCGCGCCGCCTCCGCCAGCTGGCGCGAAAACTTCTGCTCGATCTCGTCATTCTCGGCGGCGAGCGCCTCGCCGGCCTGCGTCAGGTCGGCGACATTTTGCTGCAGCTGGGCGATCTGGCGCCGCGCTTCATGCAACTCGTCGAGGGCGGCAATCCCCGCCATGACCGTCAGCCGGTTGTCGCCGATTTCGCCGAAGCTGCCCTTGAGCGTTTCGATCTTGGCGTTGAATTCGTCCGCCAGCGCCAGCAGGTGCGGCTCCTGGCCATCCTCGCAGGCCATACGGTATTTTCGGCCGTTGATCTCGACGTTGACCTCGGGCATTCGCCGGCTCTCCCTATTTTGCGAGCACCTGCCGCACGGTTTCCATGGCGTCGACCAGCCGCCGCGAGACTTCGCCCGCGCTCTCGTCCAGCCGGCGGGCGCGGGCATTGGCCCGGTCGAGCTCAGTCGCAAGGCGGGCCCGCTCGCCATTGAGGCGCTGCAGGTCGCTTTCGATGCGAGCGTGGGCCCGCACGCGCCCGTTGAGCGTCCGGACGCTCGCCTCGAGGCGGCTCATCGCACGGTCGAACCGCGCCGATGCCGCCGCAAAACCTTCCTCGTCACCCGCTTCGGCCAACCGCCCCGCCCGGCGCTGAATCACTTGTGCGGCATCATAGCCCTTGCCGAATCCCCCGCAACAGGGCGCTGGCGCGCGCCTCCCACACCGCCTCGCATGCGCCCCGCGGCACCCCTGTCATTGACAGACCCCGCCAACCTGTTAAGCCTCGCGGGCACCTTTCCGCCCGGCGGGCGCAAAGCCTCAGGAATCCGGCCAGTTCGGTCCACTCAAGCAACAATTCCGAGCCTTTCCATGACAGATCAGCCCACTCCCGACGAAATGGCAAACGCGATCCGCTCCCTCTCGATGGATGCGGTGGAAAAAGCCAATTCCGGGCACCCGGGGCTGCCGATGGGCGCCGCGGACGTCGCCGTCGCGCTCTTCACCAAGGTCATGAAGTTCGACCCCGCCGATCCCCACTGGCCCGACCGCGACCGCTTCGTGCTGTCGGCCGGCCACGGCTCGATGCTGCTCTACTCGGCGCTCTATCTCCTCGGCTACGAGGATATGACGATCGACCAGATCAAGAACTTCCGCCAGCTCAACTCGAAGACGCCGGGGCATCCCGAGCATGGCTTTGCGGCGGGCGTCGAGGCGACCACGGGCCCCCTGGGGCAGGGCATCGCCAACGGCGTCGGCATGGCGCTCGCGGAAGCGCATTTGAGGGCCGAGTTCGGCCCCGAGCTCGTCGACCACCACACCTGGGTGCTGGCGGGCGACGGCTGCCTGATGGAGGGCATTTCGCAGGAGGCCATCTCGCTGGCGGGCCACCTGCAGCTCGGCAAGCTGACCATCATCTGGGACAACAACCACGTCACGCTCGACGGCAAGATCGAGGACGAGGATTCGACCGATCAGCTCGACCGCTTCCGCGCCGTCGGCTGGCACACCATTTCGATCGACGGTCACGACCAGAAGGCGATCGAGGAGGCCTTGCTCGCGGCCAAGAAGAGCGACCAGCCGACGCTGATCGCCGCCCGCACCACCATTGGCTTCGGCGCCCCGACCAAGTCCGGCACGTCCAAGGTGCACGGCTCGCCCCTCGGGGCGGAGGAGCTGGCGGGCGCGAAAAAGAACCTCGGCATCACCTATCCGGCGTTCGAGGTGCCCAACCGGATCATCGATGCCTGGCGCAAGGCGGGCGAGCGTGGCGCGCCCGAGCGGGCAGCCTGGCAGAAGCGCCTCCGCGAGGCGGATCCGGCGAAACGCGCCCAGTTCGAGCGGCGCCAGCAGATGGGCATACCGGATGCGTACTGGCCGGCGGTCGACGCCTTCAAGCAGAAGCTCGCGGCGGAAAAGCCCAAGCTCGCCACCCGCAAGGCCAGCCAGAACGCGCTCGAGGTGATCAACGGCGTCCTCCCCGGCACGATCGGCGGCTCGGCCGACCTCACCTCGTCGAATTTCACCAACACCTCGCAGACGCTGCCGATCCTGCCCGGTGATTTCGCCGGCCGCTACGTGCGCTATGGCGTCCGCGAGCACGCGATGGCCGCGACGATGAACGGCATCGCGCTTCACGGTGGTCTCTTGCCCTATGGCGGCACCTTCCTCACCTTCACCGACTACGCCCGGCCGGCGATCCGCCTTTCCGCGCTGATGAAGCAGCGGGTCATCTATGTGATGACGCACGATTCGATCGGGCTCGGGGAGGACGGACCGACGCACCAGCCTGTCGAGCACCTGACGGCGCTGCGCGCCATCCCCGACCTCCTCGTGCTGCGCCCGGCCGATGCGACCGAAACGCTCGAATGCTGGCAGATCGCGATCGAGCACAAGGACACGCCTTCGGTGCTCGCCCTCTCCCGGCAGGGCCTGCCGGCGCTCCGCACGGAGTACGTCAAAGAGAACCTTTCGGCGAAGGGCGCCTACGTCATCGCCGGCGACAAGAACGCCGACGTCGTGATCTTCGCCACCGGGTCGGAGGTTTCGATCGCGGTGGATGCGCAAAAGCAGCTCGCCGCCGAGGGGATTGCGGCCAAAGTGGTGTCCGTCCCGTCGATGGAGCTGTTCTACCGCCAACCGGATGCCTACCGTGCCGAGATCATCGGCAAGCCGCGGGCGCGGGTCGCGATCGAGGCCGGCGTGCGCATGAGCTGGGACCGGCTGCTCGGGGAAACCGGCCGGTTCGTGGGCATGCACTCGTTCGGCGCCTCCGCACCCATCGAAGACCTCTATGCCCACTTCGGCATCACGGCGAACGCCGTGGTTGAAGCGGTCAAGGCGCAGTTGTAAGAACCCGGCGCGCTTTCCGCCGGACGGCGCGACCGGCCCGCTTGATCTCCGTCAAGGACGGTCTTTGCCGAGCGGGTCAGTCCGGCGCCGACGGCCCACCTGGACCGTCCGGTTTTCCGAGATCGGCTGCATAGGAGCAACTCATGGCTGTTCGCGTCGCAATCAATGGTTTTGGCCGCATCGGCCGGCTGGTCCTTCGCGCCATCGTGGAATCCGGCCGCAAGGACATCGAGGTTGTGGCGATCAACGATCTCGGCCCGATCGAGACCAACGCCCATCTGCTGCGCTTCGATTCCGTGCACGGGCGCTTTCCCCATGAGGTGAAGGTCGAGGGCGACATGATTTCGGCCGGGAACGGCCAAAGATTCAAGGTCACGGCGGTCAAGAACCCGGCCGAGCTGCCGCACAAGGATCTCGGCATCGACATCGTGCTCGAGTGCACCGGCATCTTCACGTCGCGCGAGAAGGCCGCGGCGCATCTCCAGGCCGGGGCGAAGAAGGTGATCGTCTCGGCGCCATCGGACGGGGCCGACTACACCGTCGTAATGGGCGTCAACGACCAGGGGCTCAAGAAGGAGCATGTCGTCATTTCGAATGGCTCCTGCACGACCAACTGCCTCGCGCCGGTCGCCCATGTGCTGCACAAGCTCGTCGGCATCCAGCGCGGCTTCATGACGACGATCCACTCCTATACCGGCGACCAGCCGACGCTCGATACGCTCCACAAGGACCTTTACCGCGCCCGGGCCGCGGCCATGAACTCGATCCCGACGACGACCGGCGCCGCCAAGGCCATCGGCCTCGTCATCCCGGAGCTCTCCGGCAAGCTCGACGGCTCCTCGATCCGCGTGCCCACGCCGGACGTGTCGCTCATCGACTTCAAGGTCGATGCCGGCCGGCCGACCAACAAGGATGAAATCAACGAGGCGTTCAGGGCGGCCGCCGCCGAGGGGCCGCTCAAGGGCATTCTGGCGGTGACCAACCAGCCCAACGTTTCGAGCGATTTCATCCACGATCCGCATTCGGCGACGTTCCACCTCGACCAGACCAAGGTGATCGAAGGCACGTTCGTGCGCGTCGTCGCCTGGTACGACAACGAATGGGGCTTTTCCAACCGCATGGCCGACGCGACCGTCGCGCTGGCGAAGATGCTCTGATGCGCGCAGGGGCTGCGGCCACCGCGGCCTTCGTGGCGGTTGTGGCAGGAGCATCGCTCGTGCCGCTCCCGGCCATTGCCATTCCGTTCGTCGATCCGGCGAGCGGCTTCAAGGTCGACCCGCCGCAGCCCTATTATCTCAAGCCCGCCAAAACCAACTCGTACGATCTTGCGGTCGTGATCTACTCCGCCACGGGCGCGCCCTCGGTGGGCGCCGGCAATTCCTATCTCTGCCAGGTCGGCTACAAGAGCCTGCCAGACAACGCCGATTTCGACCAGGAGGCGATCAACCTCGAGGTGCAACGGCCCGAATGGCTCGAGAATGCCGCGCAGGCGATGTCGCAGACCTTCGACATCACCGCCAAGGCGACCTTCGTCCTCGACGGGGCGACGGGGATTGAGCTCGTCGGCAAGCCCAAGGACCCCGCTCACGGCTCGGCGGTCTTCGTTTCGATGGTGGATACCCCGGCGGGGCGTACGACGCTCAACTGCGCCACGCGTCCCGAGGAGATCGACAAGGCCGTGAACCAGTTTCGCCTGATCCGCTCGTCGATCACGCTGCCCGGGACGCCGCACCCTTAGGCAGTTTGGCGAGACCGGCCCGGCGGGCGGGGCGTGTCAGGCGGCTCCTCGGCTCCGGGGCGGGAGGTTCGCACGACAGCTTCTGCGGGTTTCTTCACGGCTCGCTTGGTCGCCGGGCGGCCAGCGCATAAGCTCGCGACGTGATGAAGGCGTTGCGAATCATCGGCATCGATCCCGGGCTCAGGCGCTGCGGGTGGGGCATCATCGAAAGCGAAGGCAGCCGCCTGCGCTTCGTTGCGGCCGGCACAATCACGCCGCGCGCCGACGAACCCATGGCGCTGCGGCTGCGGGCATTGTTCGAGGGCCTGTCAGAGCTGATCCGGCGCCACGAGCCGGACGAGGCGGCGGTCGAGGAAACGTTCGTCTCGGCCGGGGCCCGCTCGGCCCTGCAACTCGGGCAGGCGCGGGGCGTGGCGCTGATGACCCCGGCGGCGCTGGGCCTGCCGGTCGGCGAATACGCGGCCAACCTGATCAAGAAGTCGATCGTCGGGGCGGGACATGCCGAAAAGGGGCAGATCCAGATGATGGTCAAGGTGCTGTTGCCGACGGCGGTGTTCGACGGTGCCGACGCGGCCGACGCGCTCGCCATCGCCATCTGCCATGCGCATCACCGCAAGGCGGCGCTGCTGAGGGCCGCCGGATGATCGCCAAGCTCAAGGGCCTTATCGACGGTTTTGGCGAGGATTTCGTGCTGATCGATGTCGGCGGCGTCGTCTACGAGGCGTTCTGCTCGTCGAAGACCCTGGCGACGCTGCCGCGCGTCGGGGAGGCGGCGGTCGTGCACATCGAAATGATCGTGCGCGAGGACCTGATCCGGCTCTACGGCTTTGCCACCGAGGCGGAAAAGGCGTGGTTCCAGCTGCTGCTCACGGTGCAGGGGGTCGGTGCCCGGGTGGCGCTCTCGATCCTTTCGACGCTGGCGCCGGGCGAGCTTTCGAGCGCCATTGCGCTACAGGACAAGTCGATGATCG
>DASZTU010000111.1:0-5640 GCA_035547975.1 Devosiaceae bacterium
CGCCGACGATGTGCTCGCCCTGGTGCTGACGCACAGCCATGAGGACCACTATGGCGCCGTCCTCGACCTCTGGCCGGGCTTCGACCGGCCGGTCTACGCGACGCCCTTCACCGCCGCGATGCTCGCGGCCAAGCGCGCCGCGGACAACATCGTCGACGACGTCGCGGTGGTGGCGATGCAGCCCGGCAAGCCCTTCACCGTTGGCCCTTTCACCGTCGAGGCGATCAGGGTTGCGCACTCGATTCCCGAGAGCAACGCGCTGCTGATCACGACCCCGGTCGGGCGGGTGCTCCACACCGGCGACTGGAAGCTCGATCCCACGCCGGTCGGCAGCGCGCCGACGGATGTGGCGCGCCTCGAGGCCATCGGGGCCGAGGCGGGACCGCCGCTGGCCCTCGTCTGCGATTCGACGAACGCCCTCAAGCAGGGGACGAGCCCGAGCGAGGCCGATGTCGCCAAGACGCTCGAGGAGCTGATCGCCGCGGCGCCGCATCGCGTCGCGGTCACGACCTTCGCCTCCAATGTGGGACGGGTCATCTCGGTCGCTCGCGCCGCCCACAAGGCCGGCCGGCAGGTGGTGATGAGCGGGCGGGCCATGCACCGGATCACCGGCATCGCCCGCGAACTGGGCATGCTCGAAGACATGCCGCCGTTTCTCGACCAGGACGCGTTCCGCGAGCTGCCGCGCAGCAAGGTCGCGCTGATCTGCACCGGCAGCCAGGGCGAGCCGCGCGCCTCGATCGCCCGGATCGCCCGCGGCGAGCACCCGGCGATCGATCTCAACGCCGGCGACCGGGTGATCTTCTCGTCCTGGGCCATCCCCGGCAATGAGCGCGAGGTGATCGACATCCAGAACATGCTCATCGACCGCGGCATCGAGGTCATCACCCGCGACGACGGGCTGGTCCACGTCACCGGCCACCCCCGCCGGGAGGAACTGCGCCGTCTCTACGGATGGGTCAGGCCGCAGGTCCTCGTGCCCGTGCACGGCGAGCCGGTGCATCTGCAGGCGCACGCCCGGCTCGGGCGGGAGGCGGGCATTCCCAACGTGCTCGAGGCGCGCAACGGCGACATGGTCCGGCTGGCGCCCGATCCGATGAATTTTCCGGGCGAGGTGAGGGTAGGGGAGCTCTACCTCGACGGCACGATTCTCTGCACGCCGGACGAATCGGGCGTCAAGGGCCGCCGGCGGCTGTCCTTCGGCGGCCACGTGGTGGTGAGCCTTTGCGTCTCGGGCAACGGCAACATCGCGGCCGGCCCCGAGATCGCCATCGAAGGCCTGCCCGAGGTCGAGGACGACGAGGAGTCGCTGGGCGTCGTCATCAAAAGGACGGTTTTCGGCACGCTAAAGAGCATTCCGCCCAAGCGCCGAAGCGACCCCGACCTCGTGAGCGCGGCGCTGACGCGCGCGGTGCGTGGCGAGGTGAATGCCTTCTGGGGAAAGAAGCCCAATGTCACGGTTTTCGTGCATCGGCTATAGTTCGTCCGACGCGAGGGGCGGGTGCGGGGCTGCGGCGACCCCGGCCCCAGCCCTGGGGCGCGGTTGCGGTTTCAACCGAGCGGAGTTGCGCGCATGAACTGGATCGGCTTTCTCGGCATGTACATCGTCACCTGGGCGATCTGCCTGTTCGTCGTGCTGCCGTTCGGGGTGCGCAACCAGGTTGACGAGGGCGAGCACGTGATGGGGACGGAACGCGGCGCGCCCGTGAGCTTCACCATCTGGAAGAAGCTCCTCGCCAACACCGCGCTTTCGCTCGTGGTCGTCGGGCTGATCGTCTGGGGCGCATCGAGCCCGGTGCTGCAGCGCTACTGGCACTGACCAGGGCGGGCCCGGGCGGTCGTCATTCGCCGCTTCGCGTCGCCAGAACGAAAGGTGCGATTCAGGCAGCTTTTCGCCGCACAACTGGGCCCCCGGGATGCCCGGAACGCGGCTCGCGGCAGCCACTGGCCGCGCTCAGCCCGAAAAGAAAAGCAGGGCGCGAAGCCCTGCTTGAATGAGTTACTCGACAATACGCCGGTCTTACGCGCACCAGAAGTGCCAGCCAGCGCTCCTCCCTTGACGTTGTCGGCGTCCGGCAGCTTGCTGCTGCCTGTATTTTATTGGCAGGGACCGTAGCGAAGTTGCCGATCCCTGTCACGCAGATTCTGCATGGCTCCTATGGCGCTCCGGCATGGCGTGCAATCGTCAGGAGGGCGCGCTATATGCCCTTGAGTCCACGCCGACGCGCAGGGAGTTTTCATGCGGCTCAGCCAGTATTTTTTGCCCGTTTTGCGGGAGACGCCCAAGGAAGCCGAGATCATCTCGCACCAGCTCATGCTGCGCGCCGGCATGATCAAGCAACAGGCGGCGGGCAGCTATGCCTGGCTGCCGCTGGGCTACAAGGTGCTGAGCAAGATCGTCCGGGTGGTCGAGGAAGAACAGAACCGCTCGGGCGCCATCCAGCTGCTGATGCCGACCCTGCAATCGGCCGACCTCTGGCGCGAGTCGGGCCGCTACGACGCCTATGGCAAGGAGATGCTGCGGATCAAGGACCGGCACGAGCGCGAAATGCTCTACGGCCCCACGAACGAGGAGATGATCACCGACATCTTCCGCTCGTTCGTGCGCTCCTACCGGGATCTGCCGCTCAACCTCTACCACATCCAGTGGAAGTTCCGCGACGAGGTGAGGCCCCGCTTCGGGACCATGCGCAGCCGCGAGTTCCTGATGAAGGACGCCTATTCGTTCGATCTCGACGAAGCCTCGGCGCGGCAGGCCTTCTACCGCATGTTTGTTGCGTACCTGCGAACCTTCCACCGGCTGGGCCTCACCGCCATTCCGATGCGTGCCGATACGGGCCCGATCGGCGGCGATCTCAGCTACGAGTTCATCGTCCTCGCCGACACCGGGGAAAGCGCGGTCTTTTGCCACGCCGATCTGCTCGAGAAGCCGATTCCCCCGATCGACACGGATTTCCGGGCGCCTCTCGATGGAATTTTCGAGGACTGGACCTCTCTTTACGCCGCAACGGACGAGATGTTCGACGAGGCGCGGTTCGTCGCCGACGTCCCGGAGGCGAAGCGCATGCAGGCGCGCGGGATCGAGGTCGGCCACATTTTCTACTTCGGCACCAAGTATTCGAAGCCGATGCGGGCGGTCGTCAGCGGCCCCGACGGCAAGGAGATCGAGGTGCATATGGGCTCCTACGGCATCGGGCCGACCCGGCTCGTGCCGGCGATCATCGAGGCGAGCCACGATGCGGCCGGGATCATCTGGCCGGTGAGCGTCGCCCCGTTCGAGGCCGAGGTGATCAACCTCAAGGCCGGCGACACCGAAAGCGATGCGGCGGCGGACGATTTCCATATCGGGCTCAAGCGGGCGGGTATCGACGTCCTCTATGACGACCGGGACCAGCCGGCGGGCGCCAAATTCGCGACCGCCGACCTGATCGGCATTCCCTACCAGCTGATCGTGGGCCCGCGTGGCCTCAAGAGCGGGGAGGTCGAGATCAAGCATCGCAAGACCGGTGAACGCGAGACGCTGCCCCTCGGGTCGGCCATCGACCGGCTGAAAGCGCTGATCGAGCCGCAAAGGCGGGACAAGGTTTGACCCTCACGTCGCATGACGTCGCCGCGCAGCAGACGCGGCCGTTTTCGCGCTTCGAGTTCCTCGTCGCCGGGCGCTATCTCAGGGCCCGGCGGAAGGATGCCTTTATTTCCGTGATCGCCGCTCTGACGCTTGCCGGTGTTGCCATCGGGGTTGCGACGCTGATCGTGGTGATGAGCGTCATGAACGGCTTTCGGGCCGAACTGCTGACCAAGATTCTGGGCCTCAACGGGCACTTCACCGCGTTTCCGATCGAACAGAAGTTCACCGACTACGAGCAGGTGGTGAAAAGCCTCCGCGCAGTGCCGGGCGTGACCCACGCGGTCGCCTTCGTCGACGGGCAGGCGCTGGCGAGCGGGCAGGACCAGTCGACAGGGGTTTCCGTGCGGGGCATGGACCTCGCCTCGATCAAGGAGCTGCCGCTGCTCTATACCAGTGCCAGGGAAGGCGGCTGGGAGGGCTGGGATTCGAGCAATGGCGTCGCGATCGGCTACCGGCTCGCGCAAAAGCTCGGCGTCGGCCTCGGCGACCAGGTGACGATCATCAATCCCAAGGGGGCGGTGACCCCCTTCGGCACCACGCCCAACATCCGGTCCTATCCGGTCAACGTGATCTTCGATCTCGGCATGGTCGAGTTCGACAGCTTCTACATCTTCATGCCGCTGCAGCGCGCGCAGGACTACTTCCACCTCTACGACGACGTGCTCAAGCCGGGCATGAAGAACCCCGGCCCCGACGCGACCGACGAGCAGATCGACGCCGCCTATATGCGGGTCTACCAGGCCACGGCGATCGAAATCTTCATCGACGATCCGGACAACATCGCCCTCATGCGCGACCGGCTGCAAAAGGGGGCAGGGCGGCCGCTCATCCTCACCGACTGGCAGCAGCGCAACGAGACCTTCTTTTCGGCACTCCAGGTGGAGCGGGTGGTGATGTTCACCATCCTCTCGATGATCGTGGTCGTCGCCGCCTTCAACATCATCTCGAGCCTCGTCATGCTGGTGAAGGACAAGGGAGCCGATATCGCGGTGCTGCGCACCATGGGCGCCACGCGCGGCTCGATCATGCGCATCTTCTCGATGACCGGGACGGCGATCGGCGTCGCGGGCACGATCGTGGGGTTCATCCTCGGGATCACCATCGCGCTCAACGCCGAAACGCTCAGGGCCTTCGTCTCGAACCTCATCGGCGTCAAGATCTTCCCGCCGGAGGTCTTCTTCCTCTCGGCCCTGCCGTCGAAGATCGACCCCGTCGAGGTCACCGCGATCGTCGTCGTGGCGCTGGGGCTGAGCTTCCTCGCGACCATCTACCCGGCCTGGCGCGCGGCGCAATACGACCCGGTCGAGGCGCTGCGCTATGAATGACATGCACTCGGGCCGCGAGGTGCACCTGGCGCTGCGCGGCGTCCATCGCCACTATGGGGAGGGCGAGACCGCAGTGCGGGTGCTCGAGGCGGCGGACCTCATCGTGATGGGGGGCGAGATGGTCGCGCTCGTCGCCCCCTCCGGCGCCGGCAAATCGACGCTGCTCCACATCTCGGGCCTGCTCGAGCGGCCGCAATCGGGCGAGGTCGAGATCATCGGGCGGGCGACCAGCAAGCTCGGCGACCGGGCGCGAACGCTCCTCCGCCGCACCACGGTCGGCTACGTCTACCAGTTCCACCACCTGCTGCCCGAGTTTTCGGCGCTCGAAAACGTCACCATCCCGCAGCTCATCGCCGGCAAAAGCCAGGCGGAGGCCGACAGGCGATCGCACTTCCTGCTGGGCGTGCTCGGTGTCGACGCGCGGGCGCAGCACCGGCCGGCGGAGCTGTCCGGGGGCGAGCAGCAGCGCGTCGCGATCGCCCGCGCCGCCGCCAATCACCCGCGCGTCATCCTCGCCGACGAGCCGACGGGCAATCTCGATCCCGGGACCAGCGACCTGGTGTTCGCGGCGCTCCGGGAGCTGATCAAGGAAGAAGGCGCCGCGGCCCTGATCGCCACGCACAATTTCGACCTCGCGCGCCGCGCCGACCGCATCGTCACCATACGCGGCGGGCTGATCGTCCCGCA
>DASZTU010000112.1:0-4560 GCA_035547975.1 Devosiaceae bacterium
CGCGGGCCTCCGGGCCTCGCTTGCCGCCGCGCGGGCCGTGGGCGCGCCGCTCCTCATTGCCCAGTCGGGGAACGTCGTCGACGGCGCCGCCCGCGCGGCACAGCACGCGGCCCTCGTCGAGGTGCTGCGGCGGGCGGGGGAAATCCTTTCGGGGAGCGGTGTCGTGCTGGCGCTCGAGCCGCTCAACGACCGGGTCGACCATCCGGGCTATTTTCTGACCTCGACGGCCGAAGGCCTCGATATCGTCGACGAGACCGGCCGGCCCGAGGTGCGGCTCCTCTACGACATCTACCACGCCGCCGTGATGGGCGAGCCGATCGAGGTGCTCGAGGGACGGCTCGACCGGGTGGCGCACGTGCACCTCGCGGATACGCCCGGCCGGCACGAACCCGGCAGCGGCAGCCTCGACTGGCGGGCGCGCCTCGATTGGCTCGCCGGACACGGCTATCGCGGTCTCGTCGGGCTCGAATACCGGCCGACCGGCGATACCGTCGAAAGCCTCCGCTTCCGCGGCCGCTGAGGCCGTCGGCGCTGCTTGCGCGCCTCACGCTGGGATGAAATGCTCCCCCGGTAGTCGAGTGGCCCGGCGCGGGCAGGGGAATGCGCCCCCGCGGGCAAATTTTTCAAACAGGCAGGAGGGTTTTGTGAGGGCAATCCGTTTCGGTTTCCTGATGTCGACGGCGTTGACCGCGGCGGCGCTGATGGCGGCGCCGGCATGGGCGGAGGACGCGTCGGCGACCACGCCCGCGGCCAGCGCGCCCGCGACCACCGCGGCGCCAGCCGCATCATCATCGTCCGACACTTCGGCGCCGGCCGCCGCCTCCTCGACCGCCGCGACGCCCGCGGCGAGTTCAGACACGGCGGCAGCGGCCGCACCCGCGGCGGGCGAGCCGCAGAACGATGATCTCGACGCGGTGCTCTGGGACCAGACATCGGTCGAAGCCAAAGCCTCCTCGATCGGCGCCTACACCCTCGCGCGGTTCCGCCTGAACCAGGCGCTGCTCGACCGGCGCTGGACGGCGGCCGAGGAGCAGGTGGGCCAGCGCTACCGGCGGCTGCCGCCGGCGATCATCCTCGATGTCGACGATACCGTCCTCAACACCTCGGCCTACCAGGCCTGGACGGTCACGGCCGGTACGTCGTTCACCGACAAGACCTGGGACGACTATGTGAAGGCGGAAAAGGACGTTCCGATCGCGGGCGCGGTGGATTTCCTCAAATATGCGGCGCGCCGCGGGGTCACCATTTTCTACGTCACCAACCGCACGGCGGGCCAGGAAGCGCCGACCGTCGAGGAGATGAAGAAGTTCGGCTTCCCGATGGGCAATGGCCGGGTCGATACCTTCCTCGCCGTCGGCGAGAAGCCGGACTGGAAGTCGGCCAAGGGCACGCGCCGGGCCTACATCGCCCAGCACTACCGCATCGTGCTGCTGATCGGCGACAACATGGGCGACTTCACCGACAAGTATAAGGGTTCGCTTTCCGAACGGGACGCCGTCTACGAGGCGGACATGAAGCACTGGGGCCACGACTGGATCCAGATCGCCAATCCGACCTACGGCTCCTTCCAGTCCGCGCCCTTCGCCAACGATTATTCCAAGTCCGCCGACGAGCAGCGCAAGGAAATCAAGGCGGTGCTGAGCCCCTGGAGCGGCCCGACGCCGTAAGCCCATCCGGTTTCAGGGAGGCGACCGCCTCAGCAAAGATGCGAACTCGCCTTTCGGGTGAGTTCGCCCTTCGGACGTCACTCTTGCGGGGCCTTGTCGGCCTGCCCCGGACGGAGTAGGGGGCGAACCTTTTTCCGTCGTTCAGCTTCCAGCAACAGGCCGACGCTCATCCGCCTTCTTTTGCGAACAGCGTCGGCGCCCATATTGCGCGTCGACAGGAAAGGAGTTCGCCATGCTCAAGGACATCAGAGGGCTGCACCACGTCACCGCCATGGCGCGCGATGCCGCGGACAACAATGCCTTCTACACGCACACGCTGGGCCTGCGCCGGGTGAAGAAGACGGTCAACTTCGACGAGCCGAGCGTCTACCACCTCTACTACGGCGACGAGGCGGGCGATCCGGGCACCATCATGACCTATTTCCCCTTCCCGCACATCGCCCGCGGGCGGCCGGGGACGGGCGAGGTCGGCACGACCGTGTTTTCGGTGCCCGAGGGCGCGCTCGGCTTCTGGGAAGAGCGGCTCAACGGGCACAATGTCGGCGACGTCGTGCGGGGCGAGAGTTTTGGGCAGCGGCGGCTGACGTTCCGCGGTCCGGATGGCGACGGGCTGGCGCTGGTCGAAACCGCGGCTGACACGCGGACGCCCTGGACCGGCGGCGGCATCGGCAGCGACAACGCCATTCGCGGCTTCCACTCCGCTTCGCTGCGTCTGAGGGATGGCGGCGCGACCGAGGCGCTGCTCAAGTTCATGGGCTATGAAGAGGCCGAAAAGCACGGGGACATCAAGCGGTTCGTGCTGCCGGGCGGGAACGGTGCCGATTTCGTCGACATCGAGACCCTCGCGGGTGTCGACCCGGCGCGGCTCGGGGCGGGCTCGGTGCACCACATCGCGTTCGCGGTTCCCGACCGGGCGGCACAGCTTGCGGCACGCAAGGCGCTCGTCGACACGGGCTTCATGGTGACGCCGGTGATCGACCGGGACTATTTCTGGTCGATCTATTTCCGCACGCCCGGTGGCGTCTTGTTCGAGATCGCGACCAACGAGCCCGGTTTCAACGTCGACGAAGACACCGCCCATCTGGGCGAGGCGCTGAAGCTCCCCAAGCAGCACGCGCACCTGCGGCCGATGCTCGAGAAGACGCTCGAGCCCCTGGAGGCCTGAATGCCCGGGGCGAGCTACATCTATCGTGAACGGGCGGGGAGCGGCGCCGAGGCGCCGCTGCTCTTCCTCTTCCACGGCACCGGGGGCGACGAGGACCAGTTGTTCGACCTCGGCCTCCATCTCCTCCCCCGGGCGCGGCTGATCTCGCCGCGGGGCGACGTCTCGGAGGGCGGGGCGCTGCGGTTCTTCCGCCGCACGGGCGAGGGAATTTACGACATGGAGGACCTCGCCCGGCGGACGGACGCGATGGCGGCGTTCATCGCCGGCCATGTCGGCCCGAACCGGCCCTCCGAGGTCCTGGGGCTCGGCTATTCGAACGGCGCCAACATCCTCGCTTCGGTGCTGTTCAAGCGGCCTGAGCTGTTCGACGGCGCGGTGCTGATGCACCCGCTGATCCCCTTCACGCCCGAGGCGGCGCCGGGCCTCAGGGACCGGCGCATCCTCATTACGGCCGGGCGGTACGATCCGATCGCGCCGGCGCCGGCGACGGAGGCGCTGCGGGACTATCTTGCAGGGCAGGGAGCCCGGGTTGAGCTTCACTGGACCCAAGGCGGGCATGAGCTGCGGCCTCAGGAGGTCGCCGCAGCCCAGGCGTTCCTCGCTCCGGCGTCGATGGCGTGACGGGCTCGGCGGTATGATGCGGCAACGGTGCGCCGGCGCGCGGGCGGGTCGACGGTCCGCCGGCGCTGCGCACCTTCTCGAGGCGTTCCCGCGCATGCCGGGCAAAAACAGCGGCGAAACTGGTTGTCGGCACCATTCCGATTTCTCCTTGCCGCTTCAAAGCGGACGGCGGGGAAAGGTTGCCGTTGGGCGGGGCGTTTACCCCCCAAGATGGTTGGTATTTTGCTAAAATTGCCGCGACCGGGACGCCGGTGAATTGCTAGTCTCCCCGTCCTCGGGACCCAGGGGAGGGACGGATGCGTCTCAGTCTGATCGTGCTGGCGCTGGCGCTCGTTTCGCCGGAAGTGGCCATGGCGGCGAGTTTTGACTGCGGCAAGGCGCGGACGCCCTTTGCCAAGGCCATCTGCACCCATCCGGACCTGTCGAAGGCCGACGAAAAGCTCGCGGCCGCGTTCAAGGCCGCGCTCCAGGGGCTTTCACCCGCCGCCCGGACGGAGGTCTCGACGGCGCAGGACGCCTGGGTGCAGTTCGCCAACCGGGCGTGCACCGACGATGCCCGGCCCGCGACGAAGCCCTATTCCGAGGATGCCCTCGCCTGCCTCGGCGGGGTGTTCTCGGATCGGCTCGAGCAACTCAGGAGCAGCCGGACGATCGGGGGCCTGAGGTTCTACTACATCGACCGGTATGCGGCCCTCAAGGACACCGAGTCCGGGGACGAATTCGCCAAGGTCGCGACCAAATCGGTCTCGACGCCGCGCATCGACGGCAGCACTGCCGAGGCTGAGGCTTTCAACCGCTTCATCGAAACGGAAACCCGCCACGAAGTCGATCCGGGGATGGCCGACGACCCGGCGGCCGATACGAGCGGCGAGGACGATGCCAACGCGATCACGGTCACCTATGTGAACCCCGCCCGCATCACCATGACGGTCAATACCTCGATGTACGGACACGGGGCGGCGCACGGAAACTATGCCGTCACCTACATCCACTATCTGCGTGGGGAGGGCCGCCGGCTCGAAGCCTCGGACATTTTCGAGGCCGAGGGCTGGGAGGCGCAGCTCCAGGAGCGGGCCCTCGCGGCGGTCAAGGCGCAGGAGGGCGAGA
>DASZTU010000113.1:0-4391 GCA_035547975.1 Devosiaceae bacterium
GCCGACCTCGGTGACCCACACCGGCAGCTGTGTAACGGCGCGGACTTCTTCAATTTTTGCAGGCCATTCGTCGATTTGCCAGAGATTCCAGTCGAGCGGGAAACCGTGCACCGCGACAGCATCCATTTCCGCCAGAGCGCCGAAGGCGTCGAGGCGGGCGACGAAATCCGGGTCGATCGGCGACATGCCGCCGATGAGGCGGAGCACCTGCGGGTTGGCTTCCTCGATCGCCCGAGCGGCCCGTTTCACCATGTCGGCGAACTTCGACCAGTCGGGATCGAGTTCGGGATCCCAGTGCGACTTGTTGTTGGGCTCGTTCCAGAGCATCGCCGCTTCGATCATGCCGGCCTCCTCTCGGGATAGACCGGCTGGGCATCCTCCCGCGCCTCGGCGACGCGGCAGAGATAGACCTCTTCCTCGGGGTGGGCGACGATCGAGAAGCCGGAACTGCGCAGCATGGCCTCGACGCACGCCCTGTTGGGCACCCACCAGTTGGTCGGGTCGTCCGAGTATCGATGTTCGATGAAGTGCAGCCTCGGGAAGCCGGGCGCGTCGAAGAGGTCGTAGTTCCAGAAGGGGTAGTTCTCCTCGACCCGCTCCACGGTGGCGCTCCCGCGCTGCATGGACTGGAACAGCATCAGGTCGCGCGCCACGTGGGCGCGGATCAGGTCGAGCGCCAGCAGCGGGTGGCGCAGGTGATAGAGCACGCCCATGAAGAGGACGACGTCGAACGTTTCGCCAAGCGCGCCGACGTCATAGACCGAGAGCTTGCGGAACTCGATGTCGGCACCGGCGACTTCGGCGGCAAAGCGCGCCTGGGCGAGATAGGCATCGTCGAAATCGATGCCGAGCACGCGCTCGGCCCCGCGCCGCTTCATTTCGAGCGAATAGAAACCCGCATTGCAGCCGATGTCGAGGACGGTCCGGCCGGTCAGGTCTTCGGGAATGGCACTCGCGAAGTGCCGGAACTTCGACCGCGGATAGTCGCCGAGGAAGTGGTCGGGGGCCGTTTCGACGCCGCCGAGGTCGAGGTTGTGGAACCAGGGGCCGAGCGCCTCGACCTTTTGGCGGATTTCGGTGGTGGACAGCGACATTGGGCTACTCCGGCGTAGCGGCAAGAACTTGGGCCTGGGTGGGCGCGGGCGCGGATGCGGCTGCGCGGCGCGCAAGGAGCGTCAGGGCGGCCCGGTAGCCGTCGACGGTGCCGACATCGACGTAGGTCTCCCCTGCCTTGACGCCCACGGCAGAGCCGCCGCGGGCGATGAAGGCGTTGACGAGGGTCCCGAAATATTCGTCCTGCCGCTGACGCTCGAGCCAGAGGCGGTGCAGCGCGTGGAAAACGCTCCCGGGCATGCGGAAGGCACCCCAGATCCAGTGCGAGCTGGCATTGGGCTCTTTCACCTCGATGCGCCGGACGTTGTCGCCCTCAAGAACGACCGCGTCGAAGTGCTCGGGCCGCTCGACCGGGAAAAGCAGGAAGGCGAGGCGATCGTCCGGCAGGACGGCAAAGCCCTCGAGCGGAAACCAGATGGTATCGGGGAGGCCGACCAGCACGGGCTCATCCTCGCGCACCAGGGCCGCGGCGCGAAAAACCGCGTCGCACAGGCCGGCCGGGCTCGGCTGCACGACATAGACGCTGGCCGCCGATTCGAACCCTGCGGCGAAATACTCGAGAATGTCCGATTTTCCGGGGCCGATGACGAAGCAGAGCTTGTCGGCGCCGGCCATCACCATGCGCTCGAGGAGATATTCGCTGACGGCGGTGGGCCGCTCGCCGCGCGCCCCGGCCCGGGTGCCGACCGGCAACAGTTCCTTCGAAAAGCCCAGCGGCTGGATGCGACTGCCGCGACCGGCGGCGGGGATGATGCCGAGCATGTCAGGCGGGCTCCGTAAGGGATTGAGAGGCCGTTGCGGTGCCGTAGAGGATCGACTCGAGTTCGGCGGCCCGGCGGTCTGACGTGTGCTCGGCCAGCACCCGCTCGCGCGCAGCCTCGCCGATCCGCCGGCGCTCGGCATCGGAGATCGCAAGCGCCGCGACGACGTCCCCGGTCGTCTCCACCGGCAGCACCTCGCGCCCGGGCGCGAAGAAGGCGTCGAGCCCGGCCCAGCTGTCGGTGAGGATTGTCGCGCCGCAGGCCGCCGCCTCGAACAGGCGCCCGGACGGGCACCAGCCGCAGGCGGCCATGGCTTCGCGCGTCACGTTCAGGGTGAGCCGGGAGGAGGCATAGAAGGCCGGGTGGTCGCCCGGCGGCAGATGCCGCACGAAATGGATGTTGGAGGTCCACGGGAAGTCGGCGGGATATTGGGCGCCGGCGATGACGAAGCGCTGCGCGGGGCGCTGGCGCGCCGGCTCGACGAGGAAGGCTTCGACGCCGCGCTGCCGGTCGGCGGCGTAGGTCCCGATATAGGAGAGATCGCCGGCAAAGGCCGCATTCGGCTTGCCCGGCCGGTGCGTCTCTGGATCGACGTGGCCGTAGAGGGGGGCGACCCGTGGGGCGCCGAGCAGCGAGCGGAGCGCCGAGAGCGCCTCGCCGCCGGTATAGCTCAGCGCGAGGTCAAAGCCCCCCAGCCCCTCGAGCGGGAGGTAGGGCAGCGTTTCGCCGGCCCGCAGGTGCGCCAGCGTCACGGGCGTATCGAGATCGTAGAAGACGCGCCGGCCGCGCGCCCGCTCCGTCACCAGCCGGCTCGCCGCAATGCCGTCGGGGCAATAGGAGGTGACCATGGCAACGTCCGCGTCGGCGATATCTGTCGCTGCGCGCTGGCTGACGGCGTCCCAGTCGGGATAGATTTCGAGACGGCCGCCGGCGAGGGAATCGAGGTCCCGCGTGCCGGCGTAGTAGGGCACGTTGCGCTCGTAGAACACGACGCTCCAGCCACGGCGTGCGAGGGCGCGGATCAGGCCGCGCCAGAGCGTCGCGTGGCCATTGCCCCAGGACGAACTCACGGTCAGGCCGAAGACGACGAGCTTCACGGCACCACCTCGTTCACGCCGAGCAGGCGCGCGCCCCAGTCGCCGACGATGAGCGTCGTGATCGAGGCGGGCGAGATGTCGAAGCGCTGCCAGAGATCGAGCGCGAGACCGAGGACGTGCCCCACGAGCGCACGGATCACGTCGGCGTGGCTGACGAGAACGAGCGCGTCTTCGGGGAAGCGGGCAACCAGCGTCTCCATGAAGTCGGCGGCCCGCCGCTCGACATCGAGCATGGTCTCGCCGCCCGGCGTGCGCGCGAGGCTGCGCCAGGCGTTCCAGTGCCGCCAGGCGGGATCGGCATTGAGCGTGGCAAAATCCTTCCCCGACCAGGCGCCGAACTCGATCTCGTCCAGTTCCGCCGCCTCCTCGATCGGCACCGGCGAAACCGTGGCGATGGCCGCCGCCGTCTCCGCCGCGCGCTCGCGCGGGCTCACGTAGATGCGGGAAAAGGTCTCGCGGCGCATCCGCTCGGCGAGCCGCCCCGCCTGCGCGCGGCCGTCGACGCCGAGCCGCACGCCGGGCATTCGGCCGGCGAGGAAGCCGCCGACATTGTCATGGGCGGCGTGACGGACGAGGAAGAAGGTCGTCGTCATTCCGCCGCTCTCCGCGGGTGGGTATCCTCCCCGGCGATGAACTGTTCGGTGAGGATGCGGGCTTCGTCGTCGGTGAACTGGGTGGGGGGCGACTTCATGAAGTAGCTCGAGGGGCCGACCAGCGCCCCGCCGATGCCGCGGTCGAGCGCCAGCTTGGCGCAGCGGACCGCATCGATCACCACCCCCGCCGAGTTCGGCGAGTCCCAGACCTCGAGCTTCACCTCGGCATTGAGCGGCACCCCGCCAAACGTCGTCCCCTCGAGCCGGATATAGGCCCACTTGCGGTCCGTCAGCCAAGGCACGTGGTCCGACGGCCCCACATGCACGTCATCGGCCGGCAGCGGAATGTCCAATTGGCTCGTCACCGCCTGCGTCTTCGAGATCTTCTTCGAGACCAGCCGCTCGCGCTCCAGCATGTTGAGAAAATCGGTGTTGCCGCCGAAATTGAGCTGATAGGTCCGCTCGAGCTTCACCCCGCGCTCGCGAAAGAGGTTCGCCAGCACGCGGTGGACGATCGTTGCGCCCACCTGGCTCTTGATGTCGTCGCCGATGATCGGCAGCCCCTTGGCCTCGAAGCGCTTGGCCCATTCCGGCCGCGAGGCGATGAACGCCGGAATGCAGTTGACGAAGGCACAGCCCGCCGCCAGCGCCTGCTCGGCATAGAACCGGCTCGCCTCTTCCGAGCCCACCGGCAGGTAGGAAACCAGGACGTCGGTGCCGCTCTCGCGCAGGATCTCAGCGACGTCGGCAACCGGCGCCGCCGATTCCTCGACCAGCCCCACCAGGTACTTGCCGAGCCCGTCGAGCGTCGGCCCGCGCGACACCAC
>DASZTU010000114.1:0-14528 GCA_035547975.1 Devosiaceae bacterium
GTGAAGCTCGAGCGGACCTATCAGCTCAATTTCGGCGGCAACACCGATTTTCTCAACATGCTGGAGCGCGAGCGGCTGGTCTCGAAGAAGATCTCGAAGACGCAGGCGGTGACGAGCCAACTGGACATTCCGCTGCCGGCCGATGACGTGCATGTGGGGCCGTCGGACCACGTGCCGTGGCTGACGGACCGCAAGTGGGCCTATATCCGGCTCGAGGGGACGACGTTTGGCGGGGTGCCGCTCAACGCCGAGGTGAAGCTCGAGGTCTGGGACTCGCCGAACTCGGCGGGGGTGGTGATCGATGCGGTCCGCTGCGCCAAGCTGGCGCTCGACCGCGGCATCGGCGGGGCGCTGGTCGGCCCCTCGAGCTACTTCATGAAATCGCCCCCCACCCAGTTCACCGACGACGAAGCCCGCATCCTCACCGAACAGTTCATCGCCGGGGAGGATCGCTCGACGCCCTTCCCGACCGCCGTCGATTCGGCTGGGCGAGCCTGATGGCGACAGAGGCCGAGCTCGACGTGGCGGGAGAACTCGGTGCCGGTGCGCCGCTGGTCGGGCCCGCATCGGTTCCCGTACGGGTGCCGGCCCCGCGCTGGGCCTACTGGTATGCCACCTGGTTCGGGGCGGGGCGTTCGCCCATCGCCCCCGGCACGGTCGGAACGCTTGCAGCACTGCCCTGCTATTTCTTCCTCTCGATGCTCCGGCAGCCACTGGCGATCGGGGTGGTGCTCGCGCTGGCCCTTCTTGGCGTCTACGCTGCCGAGATCATCGCCCGCGATCTCGGCGACGACGATCCGCAAATCGTGGTGGTGGATGAAACCGTGAGCGTCTTGCTGGCGCTCTGCATTGCCGTGCCGCACAGCTGGTGGGCCGTGCTGGCGGTCGTCGTGATCTTCCGGTTGCTCGACATCTATAAGCCCGGGCCGATTCGGTTGGCCGAGCGCCTGAAGCCCGCGGGCCTCGGCATCATGGCCGACGACCTGGTGGCCGGCCTCGCCACCGGGCTCGTGGTTCATTTTACCTTCCTCTGACGCGCACGACCTGGGGGAGGCCGGCATCAGGGTCGCCATCACCATCGACCTCGAGCACGACTGTCCTCCCTACCTCACCGGCTATCGGGGCATGGAGGAAGGCGCGCCGCGCTTCTTCGACCTGCTCTCGCGAGAGGGGATTCCGGCGACCGCCTTCGCGACCGGTGACGTCGCCCGGCGCTATCCGGACCAGATGGCCCGCCTGGTGGACGCCGGCCACGAACTGGGTTGCCACGGCGATACGCACCGCCGCTTCAGCACCATGACGACGTCCGAAGCCGCGGCGGAGCTCGACCGCTCGACCGAGACGCTGCGCGCCTTCGCGCCCGTCACGAGCTTTCGCGCCCCCAACCTCGACTATCCGGCGGCGTTGCTGCCGCTCCTGGCCGAGCGCGGCTACACGCTCGATTCCTCGATCGCCCGCTACAAGCCCCACAAGGGCCACCCGTCGCGCCCGGTGCGCGAGGGGGGCGTTCTGCGGGTGCCCGCCTCGACCATGCCGTCGCTGGTGCGATTGCCCGGGCTCGTCCGGCCCTTCGTCCTCGGCTGGCTGCGCGAGCCGCTGGTCCTCTTCTTCCACCCCTGGGAATTCGTGGACGTGACGCGCGAACCGATCCCGTGGGACTGCCGGTTCCGAACCGGCGCGCCGGCTCTCGCGAGCCTTGCGGCCGCGATCGCTTATCTACGCCGGCGCGGCGACAGCTTCGTGCTCATGCGGGATCTTGCGAACTCGGCGGCCTGACGCGGAGCACGATCAGCCGCGGGTGCGACGCGATTGCCGCGCGCTCATCTGGCGCATGCTGCGCGACAGAATCGGATCGGTAATGCTCGCCGGGACCAGCCGCCCGACGCCGATCGCGACCCGCAACTGCCAGGGAAATACCGATTCGCGCACGCCGCGCTCGATGTCGCTCGCGATCCGCCGCGCCGCGCGCTCGGCCGTCCACAGCCACGGCCGCGCAATCCCGAGCGACTGGCTCATCGGCGTGTCGATATAGCCGGGCATGATGGTGGTGACCGAGACGCCATGCTCGAGCGCGAGGCGTCGGAGGGCTTCGCCATAGATCCAGACCGCCGCCTTTGAGGCGCAATAGGCCGGCGATTGCGGCAGGCCCATATAGCCGCTGATCGAGCCGACGAGGGCAACGCGCCCCCGCCGGCGCGCGATGAGCCGCGGCAGGAGCGGCGCTATGGTGTTCACGACGCCGATCGTATTGACGGAAATGATCTCGCGCGCCGCGCCACCCGTGTCGCCCAGCGGTCCCGGCATCGCATCGGAGCCACCAATCCCGGCGTTGGCGATGAGAATATCCACAGCCTGCGCCTCGTCGCGCGACGTGACCCATGCCTCCATCGCGGGGGCATCGGTCACGTCGAGCACGCGGACATCCACCGCCGCGCCGGCCCGCCGGCAGGCGTCAGCCACCTCGCCCAGGCGTTCTGCGCTTCGGCCGGTCAGCGAGAGGGTCCACCCCGGCGCTGCGTAGTGCTCGGCGAGGGCTCGTCCGAGCCCGCCGCTCGCCCCGGTGATCGCCACATGTTGCGCGGCTGCCATGCCTCGCTCCGTACCTCGAGATGAGTGCCCGTTTAGCCCCTATGGCGCCAGGGCGGCTGGCGGGCTAAGAACCGCCGCGGGGACGCATTCTGCAGGCCCCTGACGGCGACCTTGCAATGCCCCTGATACAGCATGTCCGCGCCCTTTGGGGCAACTGGTGGCTCCTGCCGCTTCTGCCATTGCTGTTCCTCGCCTTCGTCGTCTCACGCGGCGACCTCAGACCCGAGCACGTGGTGGTCGTCGCCCTGATCATCTCTCTCGCCTATGCGACCACCTGGTCGAAGAACATCCTGATCGCGACCCTGCCGGGGTTCGCGATCCTCTTCGGCTACGAATTGGTGCGCTACGTGCGGCCGCTGTTCGTGGTCCCGGGGCGGATCATCACCTGCCAGATGCATGAGGTCGAAGCGGCGCTCTTCTCCTTCGGCACCGGCGTGACCCCATCGGACGTCTTCGCCACGCACCACACCGCGGCTGCGGACCTCTTCTTTGCGGTGCCCTATACCGTCTTCTGGATGATCGCGGTCGGCTATTCCGTGCTGCTGTTCTTCCGCAACCGCTCCCGCCTGGCGCACTACCTTTGGCTGCTGGCCGCGGTGCACCTCGTGGCGTTCGTCATCTGGATGGCCTGGCCCGTGGCCCCGCCCTGGTACGTCCAGCTCTATGGCTGCGCGGTCGACATGCAGGCGCCGCCCAGTCCCGCCGCGCTGCTGCGCGTCGACCAGTTGCTCCACATCACCTACTATGAGGGGTTCTACAGCCGCGACCCCACCGTCTTCGGCGCCATGCCCTCGCTCCACTGCGCCTTCCCGACGGTTGGCCTCCTCGCCGCCTGGAAGGGGTCCAGCTGGCTGCGGCGCATCCCGCACATTCTCTACGTGCCGTGGATGCTCACGGCGAGCGTCTATCTCGGCCATCACTGGTTGCTTGACGGGTTGGTCTCCATCGCTATTGTCGCGGCGGCCAATCTGGTCATCACCCGCTTCCTTGCCTCCCCGGGGGGCGCCAAGTTGGCGGCTTCCACAGCGTAGAGGATGTCTGGGCCGGCCTGCCGGTCATGGGAACACATGCCGCTTTCCGTAACGCCCGTCGCCTCGGAGGCCGATCTCGACCTCTTTCTGCGCTTGCCGGTCAATCTCTATCGCGGGCTTTCGGGCTACGTGCCGCCCTTGATGCTCGACCGGCGGAGCCTACTCGATCCGAAGAAGTCGTCGTTCTTCAAGCACGGCACCGCCCAGTACTGGATCGCGCGCCGGGACGGTGAACCGGTCGGGCGAATCTCCGCCCAGATCGACGGCATTCAGCCGGAGGGCGCGTTCAACGGCGCGACGGCGCTCTTTGGCTGCGTCGATGCGATCGATGACCCGGAAGTGACGGGCGCCCTTTTCCACACCGCCGAGACGTGGCTGCGCGAAAAGGGACATGACAAGATCGCCGGGCCGTTTGCGCTCAACATGAATGCCGAGCCGGGCCTCCTCGTCGAAGGCCAGGAAGAGCCGCCATTGGCGCTGGTCGCCTGGCATCCGAGCTACCTGCTGCGGCACTTCGTCACATCCGGATTCACCCCCAGCCGTGACCTTCACTACTGGCGGTTGCCGCAGTCGGTCGCCCGCGTGCCGGACCTTCGCGCCATCAACCGGCTCAAGAGCCAGATGCCGGATATTGCGGTTCGGCGCATGTCGCGGCGCCATGCGCGGCGGGAAGTCGAAATCATCCGGACGATCTACAACGACGCCTGGAAGGACAACTGGGGCTTCGTGCCGCTGCATCCCGCCGATGTGGAAGTGATCATCGAGGACGCCAAGCCGTTCCTTCGGGAGGAATATGGCATCGTCGTCGAAAAGGCTGGCCGGCCCATCGCCGTTGCCCTTTGCTTCCCCAATCTTTTTGAGGTCACGCGCGATCTCGGTACCGACCCCTCGCCCTGGGGCTGGGCGAAGCTGGCCTATCGCTCGTTTTTCCACCGCTTCGAATCCGGATTCATCATTGTATTCGGTGTTATTAGCGAATTCCGGCATACAGTAGGGGGCGCGATGATCGCCATGGCAATGATCGACGAAATGTTGCGCCGTGGCGGTCAGGGACGCCTTGTAGGGGATTGGCTGGAGGCGGGTTGGGTGCTTGACAACAATGTTGCGCTGCAAAAAATCCTTGTACAGTACGGATTTCATAAGGCGCGTACACTGCGCCTGTTTGAGAAGCACTTGAGTTTGGCTTGATCGGTGCGATGAGGAGAGTGTGTTGAACGAACAAGTAGTTTCCCCTCCGCCAACCGAGTGGCCCAAACTCGGTGACCCGACCCACCTCGAACGCATACTGAGCGTCATTGCGACGGAAGCGAAGATCGATCCGGCGCTGGTAACTCCTGAGGCGACGCTTGAGACTTTGGGCATCCAGTCGATGGACGTCGTCATGATCCTGATGGCCATCGAGGAGCAACTCGACGCCTATATTCCGATGAGCGCTGAATTGTCGGCGGCCCGCAATCTCTCCGAATTCGTCGCCGCCATCGACACGGCGGTCGAGAAGTCCGCCGCCAGTGGCGGAGAGCGCAGCGCTCCGTGAGAAAAGTTGGCATCACCGGTATGGGGGCGGTCAGCGCCGCCGGAGTTGGCGCGGAAGCCCTGTGGAGTGCAGCGCGCGACGGCAAATCCTGTGTGGGCCCGCTGGACATCCCGCGAAGCGAAATCCTTCGCGTGGGGATCGCGGCGCAGGTCCGCAACTTCGACGCAACCACCCTCATGCCCGCGGAGCTGGCGCGCCGCAACGACCGCTACACCCAGTTTGCCCACATTGCGGCCGATGAGGCGGTGAAGCAGGCCGGGCTGGCGCCCGAACAGCTTCGGGGCCAGCGTTCCTCGGTCATCATCGGCACCGGCATCGGCGGCATGAATACCATCGATGATGGGTGCTACGACGTCTACCAGGGGCGCCGGCCGAACGTCCTCACCGTGCCGAAATTGCTCCCGAGCGCCGCGACCACGCACCTCAGCATCGTCCACGGGGTGACCGGCCCCTGTTTTGCGATCGCCAGCGCCTGTTCCTCCGCTGCCCAGTCGATCGGCATTGCCGCTCAGCTGATCCGCGCCGGTATCATCGACCGGGCGATCGCGGGCGGGAGCGAAGCCTGCATCACCACGGCGACCGTGCGCGGCTGGGAAGGAATGCGGGTTCTCAGCCCCGATCTCTGCCGGCCGTTCTCCGCCAGCCGCAACGGCATCGTTCTGGGGGAGGGGGCTGGCGTGCTCGTTCTCGAGGCCGAGGACGCGATGGAGGAACGCGGCGCCGAACCCGTGGCGTGGCTCGCCGGCTACGGCACGACGAGCGACGCCTTCGACGTCATCCAGCCCGACGTGAACGGGCCGACGGAGGCGATGCGCGGGGCCCTCGCCGATGCCGGGCTCTCGCCCTCGGATATCGACTATCTCAACGCACACGGGACGGGAACGGCGCTCAACGATGTCATCGAGTCGGAGGCCATCGGCCGGGTTTTCGGCAATCTCGTCGACGCGCTGCCGGTTTCCTCGGTGAAGCCGATCGTGGGTCACGGGCTCGGCGCCTCGGGCGGGCTCGAAATCATCGTCACGCTCAAGGCGATGCTCAACGGCATCGTGCCGCCCCAGATCAACCTCGGTACGCAGGATCCCAAGTGCGCCCTGTTCCTGCCGACCGAGCCGCTGAAGCGGCCGATCCGGGCGGCCCTTTCCAACTCCTTCGCTTTCGGCGGGATCAACGCCTGCCTGGTGGTGACCGCGGTTTGAGCACGCCCGAATCGGGGGGCGCGGGGGACGGCAGAGAACTCGGCCGCTTTGTGGTTCGCACCGCCCCGGAGCGGATCGCGGCCTTCCGGGCCTCTATCGCTGCGATCTTCCCGGCGGCCGCGCCGGAAAGTGCGGCCGCGCCTGTCGAGGCGGCGGTGCCTCCTACGTTTCCCATCGTGTGGCTGGCTGAGCCGGAGGTGCGAGGGGCCCTCCTCGCCGCCCTGGGGATCGACCCGTTCGCGGGCGGCGCCGCCCTCATTCATCTCGAGCAGCGGATCGCATATTTCGCGCCGCTCGAGCCCGGCCGCGCCTTTGAGGCGGCGGTTCGTCTGTCGCGGCCCGCGCCCGAGCGTGCCACGGTTTCGGTGGAAGTGCGCGACGCCGAAGGCAGCATTGCCGTGCGGCTGGCGAGCGAATTTTTGCTGCGGGGCGCCGAACCATGAGCGGCCCGGCGGTCGGGGAGCGCCTTCCGGCGGTGATGGTGGGGCCGATCGGCCTCGCTGATATCGCGGCTTATGCAGCGGCGGCCGGCGACGACAATCCGCTGCACCGCGATCCCGAAATCGCCCGCCGCGCCGGATTTGCCGCAATTCCCGCTCCCGGCATGCTGCTCATGGCGGCCATGTCCGAGTATGTGTGCCGGTGGCCGCCGGCCGGGTCGCTGCTTCGCCTTGACGCAAAGTTCGTCGGCCCCGTTTTCGTCGGGGACGAGGTCCTCCTGGAGGCCCGGGTGGCGGCACGCGGAGAGGGGGGGGCGTGCATTCTGCGGCTCACCGCCAAGGCTCGGGGCAAGCTCAGCGTCGTGGCCGAAGCCGAAATCAGGGTTCGCTCCGCCCTCTGACCGCCGGGACGAGGCGCCTCCGGACGCCGAACGCGTCCCGGTAGAGGAGCAGGGCGGAGACGCCGACCAGCCCGACGGGCACCGTCCAGGCTGCGACAAAGGACGGCGCCACCCCGAATGTGCCCATCATCGGCAGCACGTTGGCCGCGACATAGGCCGCGCCCCCATAGACCCCGACGCGGACGGCGCTCCGCGGCGTAATGTGCGGGGAAAAGGACAGCAGCGAAACGGTGGCCCCGAGGAGCGCGATGCCGACGCAGAGGAGGACTTCCGCATAGCGGTCGTCGCGCGCCGCCCGGTAGCTGAAGGCCGCGGGCACGCCCGTCGTTTTTGCCGCGAGCGCCAGAAGGTCGCCCTGGGGAAGCAGCGATGGGGCGATTTCGAGGTTCTCGACCCACAACGGGTCGAGCGCCAGGGGCCGCAGCAGCATGCTGAAGCTCGTCGCCCGCATGCCGCGCTGGCCGTTGGGCAGGTCCGGACCGAGATTCCAGATCGAGCCGTGCTCGAACGTCCAGGTCCCGGGCTCCGGGCCGGGTCGGGCAACGGCCGCGTTGACGACGGCGTCCATCTGGCCGCTGTTGTCCAGCGAATAGGCGGTGACGTCGCGCAGCAAGACCTCGTCACCGATGTCGACGCGCGCGTTGATGAAGACGCTGCCGGTCGTCAGCCAGCGTTCCCCGGTGAGGACTGGGCGCTCGTATTTGAGACCGAAATACCGGAAGTGTTCCGCGGTCTGCGCCGCAGCCGCCGCGGGCCGGATATAGGCGAGGCTGACGAACTGCAACACGCCGAGAACGATGCCGAACAGGAGCGCCGGAAACAGCGACAGTGCCGGGGAGCGCCCGCTGTTGGAGATCATGATGCGCTCGTGCGAGACCGCGAGCCGGTATTCGACCCAGACGACCGACACCAGCGCAACGATCGGCAGCAGGGCAGGGAGGTTGTAGCCGGCGCGCAGCAGCAGGTAGTAGCCGAGCCGCAGGAGCCCTTCCTGCGAGCCCGGGCCACCCGAATCCATCACCCCGAGATTGTTGGCCGCATCGAGCGACAGGATGATCCCGAGGCCGATCGCCAGCACCATGGCGGCGCGCTGCAGGTAAGCGACAAGGGTGTGTCGCGTCTCGCGGCCGAACCAGGCCGGCACGCCGCCCCGGCGCGTCCCCGCCACCGGCGCGACGCCCAGCGCGTAGGCGCCGATGGCTGTCATGTACGCATTCCGGCCCGGCCGATGCAGCCCGGCTCGAGCCACTGGATGGCGCGGAGCGCCGTCAATGTGATCGCGATCGTCGCCGCCATCGAGATGCCGATCACCGGGATGGTCCCGAGCGGCGCGATCCAGTCGATCAGCGTCGGGCCGAAAAAGCTGGCCGCGAGCACGAAGGCGACAGCGGCGGGGGTCACGAGGAGGAAGGTCGCACGCCGGGTCGCCGCGACCGCGAGCAGCGCCACGATCGGCACGAGGAAGCAGAGGAGGCCCCGCATGATGCGTTTGCCGAGCACCGACGCCAGGTCGCCGGCATCGTGCGAACTCAAAAGTTCGGCGGTTGTCCACTCATCGAGATTGGACGACCGCGGCGCCGCGGTCGGCACGCTCGCCTCGGGCAGGCCCACCACCACCTTGTTGAGGCGGGTGTAGTTCAGCGGCTGGACCGGCGGCGGGGCCGTCCCGTCCGTACCCGACGCTCTGGCCGCCTGGGGCCGGGCAGCGAGGCCAAAATCGATGACGGTCGCGTTCTCGAGCAGTAAGCCGAGCTGCGCGGTGCTGCCGGCCCGCGTCAGCCCCAGGGTATGGTCGGCGACCACCACGCGCGTGCGGTCGGCCGCAAGCCCCTGCTGGATGAAGACGCCACTTTTACCGTCGCCCAGCCGGCCACTCGAGGCCGCGACCGCCACATTGCCCATGTGAAAGACCTGCCCGGCGGGCAAAAGGCCGGTCCGAATGCCCGTCGCCGCAATGTCCGCCATGCGAACATCACCGGCATAGCGGGCCAGCGGCTCAACGAACCCGGTGAGCAGCGAGGAGACCAGAAAACCGATCGCGCCAAGCACCAGCGCGAGCCCCACCAGCAGGCGAACGCTGTAGCCGATGCCCGCGAGCATCGTGAACTCGCTGCTTTCCCGCCGCCCGAGGAAGACGAAGTAGCAGGCGATGACCAGCGCAAGCGGCAGCGCGAGGAACAGCCCCTGGGGGGTGGCAAGCACGAGCAGTTCCAGCACGTCGACGGCGTTGCCCTGGAAGGCGAGCACACGCGGCAGGAACTCGAAGACCAGCAGGTCCGAGAGATAAATCGCCTCGACCCCGGCGAGGATCAGCAGGGTAAAGCGGCCGATCTCGCCGAGGATGCCACCGCTATAGCCGAGCGAGACCGGAAAGCGCAGAAACGCATGCGCGTTTCGCGTCCGGTCGAGTGCCCTGATGCGGGGCGCAAAAGCGTGCGGCATGCCGGGGCCCGCGGGAGGCGAGCCGGAGAACGTCTCGGCGCTCAAGCGCTGCTCCTAGCTGACGGCGTAGGCCGCGCCGCGGTTGCGGGCGAGGCTGCGGGTCAGCGCGGCGATGGCGAGACGGATATCCTCCTCCGTGTGGCTGGCGCTCAGGAAGAACCGGAGGCGCGTCGCGTCACGTGCGACCGCCGGAAAGCCGATCGGCAGAGCCAGAATGCCGTCATTGAGGAGGTCGCGCGCAACGGCTGCCGCCCGCAAGAACTCTCCGGCCATGATGGGGACGATTGCCGAGCGGGGGTCCGCCGATCCGATGTCGAGCCCGGCTTCCTTGGCGAGGGCGTGGAACAGCGCGGAGCGCTGGCGCAGCGTCTCGACCCGCTCGGGCTCCTCGGCGAGGAGGGTAAGCGCCCGGAGCGCCGCGCCGGCGAGTGGCGGGGCGAGCCCCACGCTGAAGACGAAAGCCGGGGCGGTGTGCCGCAGATAGCTGACGAGGTCGCGCTTGCCGGCGATATAGCCGCCGCAGCTGGCGAGAGCCTTGCTGAGCGTGCCCATCCAGATGTCGACTTCGCCCGCGGCGATGCCGAAATGCTCGCTGATCCCCCGGCCGGTCTTGCCGAGAACGCCGAGCGAATGCGCCTCGTCAACCATGAGCAGCGCGCCGTAGCGGCGCTTGAGGTCGATGAGGCGTGGCAGGTCCGGGATGTCGCCGTCCATGCTGTAGACGCCCTCGACGGCGATCAGCAGCTGCTTGGCCCGCCCGTGTGCGCGGCGCAGCACGCGCTCGAGTGCATCCAGGTCGCCGTGCGGGAAGGGCCGCGCATCGGCCCCGGAGAGCCGCAGCCCCTCGCGCACGCTGGCGTGGATGAGCGAGTCGTAAACCAGTGCGTCGCCGGGCCCCAGCAGGTGCCCGATGGTGTCCGCGTTGGTGCCGAAACCGGAAACGAAGGTCAGCGCATCTTCGGTGCCGATCCAGTCGGCGATGGTGCGCTCGAGCTGCTGGTGGATCGGCCGTTCCCCCGAGACGAGCCGTGAGGCGGAAACCGACGTCCCGTAGCGATGGATCGCGTCGATGGCCGCGCGCGCGACTTCGGGGGAATTCCCCATGCCGATGTAGTCGTAACTGCAGAAGTTGATGAAATCGACGCCGCCGAGGCGCGCCGATCGGCCGTTTATGCCTTCGAATGTCTGGTAGAACAGGTCGGAGAAGCCGAGGTTCTCGTTCTCGAACGCGACCTTCAGGATCTCGTATTCCGCCGATCGATCAAGGCCCGCCCCATAGGTCGCTGCCATTGCTTCGACGTCGGCCTGCAAGCCGTTGGTACCGTGCACCCCACCATTGGTGAGCCGGGTCAGAATTGCGGATTTGTCCATTATGTCGTTGTTTGCCCTCGGCTGGCCACTGCGCCCGACGCCGGCGCCTGTCCCGCCAGTTTGCCACTGGATAGCCCCCCGACCCGTCACCGCAATGCCACAAAACTACGAAATGTGCCGTGTGCGCCGGGCCTTGCGCTGCCGCCGAAATGGTCCTACCCGGCTTCGATGGCAGCGCTTGGGGCATTGATGCACCAGAAACTTGCTCGGTTCAACGTCTTCCGGCCCCTCGGTAACAGGCGCATGGCGTTCCGCGCGCTGCTGGCGCTGCTCGTGACGGCGGCCCTGGTGTTCGTGCTGTTCTCGGCGCCCTGGGCGGAACTCGGTCCCGCGCTGATGCACGCGGACCCGCTCTGGATCGGGGTTGCGGTCGCGGCCAATATTGCCGTCTATCCCCTTTGGGTGGTGCAATGGCGCGTCCTCGCCCACCCGCATCGGGATGTGCCGAAAACGGCCATGACCGAGATCGTGGCCCTGAGCTCGGTCGCCAACACCACCCTCTTCAAGGCGCTCGGCCTTGCCTCTTCACTCATGCTGCTGGTTGCGCGGGGGGGCCTGACGCCCATCGCCGCGTCTTCGCTGCTGGCCATCGACCAGCTTCTTGTGGGCCTCGTAAAAGCCGCGATCCTCCTCGCGGCTGTCCTCCTGCTTCCCGTTCCGGAGCCGGTGGCCGCCGGGGCAGGGGGCTTTGCGGTGCTGGTGGCCGGGTGCGCCGTGGCCCTCCTGATCGTCGCGAGACGCCCGGAGCTGCTGGACGGGCTGGCGCGCGCCAGAACGGCGTGGGCGGCGCGGCTCGGCGGAATCCTGATGCGCTTCGCCCTGGGGCTTCACGCGTTGCGGTCGCCGCTGCAGGGAATTTCGGTGCTGCTTCTCGCCTTCGCCAAGAAACTCTGCGAGATCGTTGCGGCCTACGCGGTGCAGAGGGCGTGCGGGATCGAGGCATCCCCCAGCGCCGCGCTGCTTTCGGTGGCCGCCGTGGGGATCACGACCGCGGTGCCGCTGGTGCCCGGCAGCCTCGGCGTCTACTCGGCGACCGCCTTTGCGGTTTACACCTTCCTTGGCATTGCGGCCGGTCCGGCCCTCGCGGCGGGGCTGCTGCAGCATGTCGTCGAGATCGTGCCCTCCCTCGCCTTCGGCTATGGCGTGCTCGTTGCGTCGCGGTTCGCGCGTGCGCCTCAACCGGTGGAGCTCGGCGAGTGACCTGGGCGGAAGAGCCGGAGAATGAAGGCCTGCAGGTCTATGGGCTGGCCAAGTCGTATCGGCGCAGCGAGGCAGTGATCGACGTGAGCCTCAGCCTCGCGCGAGGCGAGGCCATTGCCCTGCTCGGCCCGAACGGCGCCGGCAAGACCACGCTCCTCAGCATGATCATCGGCATTCTCGCGCCCGATGCGGGCCACATCGCCATCGACGGGTTCGAGGTGACGGATCTGCCGATCTACGCCCGCGCGCAGCTCGGCCTCAGCTACCTGCCGCAGGAAGCATCGGTGTTTCGCGGCATGTCGGTCGAGGACAACATCCTCCTTTACCTCGAGACCTTCGAGCCGGACCGGCGGAAACGCCACGCGCGGCTCGATAGCCTGATCAGCGAGTTCGAACTGGAGAGCGTGCGCAAGCGCAACGCCAGCCGCCTGTCCGGCGGACAGCGGCGACGCTGCGAGATCGCCCGCGCCCTGGCGTCCGACCCCTACTATCTCCTCCTCGACGAGCCGTTCGCCGGGGTCGACCCGCTTGCCATTTCCAACGTCAAGGAAACGATCCGCGCCCTTAGGGCACGTGGCATCGGCGTTTTGGTCAGTGACCACAACGTCCGCGAAACGCTCTCCATCGTGGACCGAGCCTATGTGATGGTTTCGGGCAGGGTGATCGCCCATGGCCGGCCGCATGAGATTGCGGCGGACGAAAACGTGCGGCGCTTCTATCTCGGCAACAGCCTTGATTGACCGCATGCGCCTGGCGGTGATTTCCGACTGGTACCTGCCCCGCCTCGGCGGCATCGAGCTGTACCTCAACGACCTGACGCAGCGCCTGCTCGCCGATGGCATCGATCTCGAAGTGCTGACGCCCGTGCCCGGGCCCGAAGTCGTCAACGGGGTTTCCGTCCGTCGCCTTTGCGACATGGAGCGGCCCCGCGGCGGCTATCGCTTCCCGCCGCCGGACCACGCCGCCAACGGCCCCGATTTTCTTTATCTGGTGAACCTCTTCGGGCTGACTCGTCCCGGACCCATCGCCCGGCTCAAGGCCGCGCTCGCCTCGGGCGGCTTCGACCTCGCCCATGTTCACCTGGGGAACACGCCCTTTTCCTACCTGGCGGTGAACGCCTGCCTCGCCCTCGGTCTGCCGGTGGTTGCGACCTTCCATTCCGTGCTGAGTCCGGCCGAGCGGCCATTCTTTGCGGTGGGCGGCTGGCTGCTGGGCTGCCGCCGCTGGCCCGGGCGCGCGGATCTCACGGCCGTCAGCTCCTTTGCAGCCGAAACCCGCCGGGCCATGCTGGGGGATGCGCGTTTGGGCGTGATGCCCAATTGCGCCGACGTCGACTACTGGGGGGCGGTGCGGCAGGCGCGGGCGGGACGGCTGCGGGACAAATCGCGGATCGAGCTTTTTGCCGCGATGCGCCTCCATCCCCGCAAGCGCCCCCTTCTGCTCCTCGATGCCGTCGAGGCCGCCCGTCGTGCCCTGCCGCAGGGGACGCAGATGCGGCTGCGCATCGCTGGCGGCGGTCCGTTGCGGACTCGCCTCGAGCGCGAGATTGCGGCCCGCGACCTGACGGACACCGTCGAGCTCTGCGGCCAGCTGCCCCGTGAGGCCGTTCGCGCGGCGGTTGCGGAGGCGGACCTGTTTCTGATGCCGTCGCATCTCGAATCCTTCGGCATCGCGGCGCTGGAGGCCCGCCTCGCGGGACTGCCGGTGCTGGCGATGCGGGATTCCGGCATGCGCGACTTCCTCGATGACGGCGTCGACAGCATGCTCGCCGCCGACGATCGGGCGTTTGTCGAAGGCCTCAGCCGCTTCGTCCGTGATGCGGCGCTGCGCGCGCGGCTGAGCGAAGGCAGCCGGAGGCCCCTGAGCGGCTACTCCTGGGATGATCTCGTCGAGAACTGCCGGCGCGCCTACGCGGCCGCACTGGGACGGCGGGAAACGGCGGGCGCGCTCACCCGGCACCCAGCCACTTGAACCGCGGATAATATGCCTTCGGCACCAGGTTGATCATCCTCGGATCGATGAAAAGCCGTGCCCCGCGGGCCACGAGAGCTTCGTTGAACGCCACGTGCTCGCAAACCGTGTGGCCGTCCTTGAGGCCCACATAGCGCGCCTCGGGCGGCAAGGGCATGCGGTAGATCGCGAGGCCGCCGAAGGCTGAGTTGACGGGGATCGGTTCCCGCCATGGCCAGAAAGGACGCCCCCGCCATTCGAGATGGCGCAGCCGCGCCCACGCCCGCCGCCAGCCCGGCGGCGCGGCACTGACCCGCTCGACCCAATCGTCGGGCGAGCGCCGTTCGTCGCGCAGCGCCCAGACATCGTAGTAG
>DASZTU010000115.1:0-6703 GCA_035547975.1 Devosiaceae bacterium
GTTCCAGCTCAAGGGCGGCGTCATCGCGCAGATCAATTCCTCCTGGGCCACCCGGGTGCGGCGCGACGATCTCGTGACCTTCCACGTCGACGGGACGCTCGGCTCGGCCGTGGCCGGCCTCCACAAGTGCTTCATCCAGCCACGACAGGGGACGCCGAAGCCGGTCTGGAACCCGGACGTGCCGCAGACCATCGATTTTTTCGGGACCTGGCAGGAGATGCCGGCGACGCGCGTCTTCGACAACGGCTTCAAGGCGCAATGGGAGCTGTTCCTGCGCCATATCGCCGAGGACGGCCCGTGGCCCTATGGGCTCGAAGCGGGCGCCAAAGGCGTGCAACTCGCCATGCTCGGCCTTCAGTCGTGGAAGGAGCGGCGTTGGATCGACGTGCCGGCGCTCGGGCTGTGAGAGGCCGGCGGGAAGCGTCGCGCAAAGCGGCCGTCGCCCCACCCTGGCGGAGCCGTTGATGCCGGACCGGGTCCTATCTATGAACTTTGCGACGCTGCGCGGCGACAGCGACTTCGCCTCGGCCGTCGACCGCTGCCTCGAGCAGGGGGTAACGGCGATTTCCCCCTGGCGCGACCAGGTGCAGGCGATCGGGCTGCGCGAGGCGGCGCGCATCGTGAGGGAGAATGGCCTGCGGGTCACCGGGCTCTGCCGCGGCGGCATGTTCCCCGCGGCCGACGCCGAGGGCCGCAACCGGGCGCACGAAGACAATCTGCGTGCGATCGAAGAGGCCGCGGTGCTCGGCGCCGATTGCCTCGTCCTCGTCTGCGGCGGGCTGCCGAAGGGATCGCGCGACATCGCCGGGGCCCGCCAGCAGGTGGCTGAGGGCATTGCCGCCATCCTGCCCAGGGCACGCGCGGCTCAAGTGCCGCTCGCCATCGAGCCGCTCCACCCGATGTACGCGGCGGACCGGGCGTGCGTGAACACGCTCGACCAGGCGCTCGATCTCTGCGAGGCGCTCGGCGAGGGGCTCGGCGTCGCGATCGATGTCTACCACGTCTGGTGGGACCCGAACCTTGCGGCCGCGATCGCCCGCGCCGGCCGGCTCGGCCGGATTCTGGCGCACCACATCTGCGACTGGCTGGTGCCGACGACCGATCTCCTGCTCGACCGCGGCATGATGGGCGACGGCATCATCGACCTCAAGGGGATCCGGGCCATGATCGAGGCGGCGGGGTATTTCGGGCCGCAGGAATGCGAGATATTTTCGCGCGACAACTGGTGGCGGCGACCGGCCCGGGAGGTCGTGCGCACCGTGGTCGAGCGCTTCAACACAGTCTGCTGACGAAGGAGCAGCCCATGGCAGAGGAGCCCAGGCGGCGCCGGTTTGCGCTGATCGGGACGGGACATCGCGGGTCGACGATGTGGGGCCGCGACCTGATGCGGGGCTGGCGGGATTCGCTCGAGCTCGTGGCGCTGTGCGACATCAATCCGCTGCGCGCGGAGCGGGCGCGCAACGTCATCGGCTCGAACGCCCCGATCTACACCTCGGTCGAGGAAACGATGGCGGCCACCAAACCCGAACTCGTCATCGTGACCACCAAGGATTCGACGCATGACGACATCATCGTCGCCGCGCTCGAAGGTGGCGCGGACGTCATCACCGAAAAGCCGATGACCACGACTGCCGAAAAAATCCGCCGCATCCGCGACGCCGAAAAGCGCACGGGGCGGAGCGTCAGCGTCTCCTTCAACTACCGCTTCGCGCCGACCGCCGCGCGGCTGAAGCAGCTGCTCATGGATGGGGCGATCGGCAAGCTCACCGGGGTCGACTTCCACTGGTACCTCGATACGAAGCACGGGGCCGACTATTTCCGCCGCTGGCACGCCTATATCCGCAATTCGGGGTCGCTGTTCGTCCACAAGGCGACGCACCACTTCGACCTCCTCAACTGGTACATCGAGGCCGACCCGAAGAGTGTCGCGGCGTTCGGGGTGCTGCAGAATTACGGGGCGAGGGGGCCGTTCCGGGGCCCACGCTGCCGTGAGTGCCCGCACGCCCGGGAGTGCGATTTCTACTTCGACATGGCGGCCGATCCCCTGCTCGAAACGCTCTACGAGGACCCGTCCGAGGTCGACGGGTATTTCCGCGACGGGTGCGTTTATCGCGAGGATATCGACATCCCCGATACAATGAGCGCGACCATCCGCTACGAGAACGACGTGCTCGTCTCCTATTCGCTCAACACCTTCATGCCGATCGAGGGCAACACCATCTGCTTCAACGGGACCAGGGGGCGGGTCGAGACCCGCCTTTACGAGCGGCAGCCTTTCGCGGCGCCGGAAGCGGACGAGATCCTGCTCATCCGCAATTTCGGGCAGGGCGTCGAGCGGATCGAGATCCCGCACGCCGGCGGCGGGCATTTCGGCGGCGACGACCGGATGCGCAACCTCATCTTCCACGGCGGCGACGACCCGCTCGGCCAGCGTGCGGGCTCCCGCGCCGGCGCGATGTCGGTGATGGTCGGGATCGCCGCGCTGCAATCGGCGCAGACCGGCCGGATGGTCGATATTGCCGAGCTCGGCGGGATCGGCGGGTAGCCGGCGTCCCGCGCGGGCGCAGTCCCTTCAGGCGGCCGCGCCGGCGAAGGGGTCCTCGACCCGGGGCCAGATCGGCCGGTCGAGCTTCCGATAATCCGTGACCCGCGGGTTCGACGGGTAGGGGGCGCCGGCGTCGATGTAGACGATCTCGGCCGCGATCGGCGCAAATCCCGCATGGAAATGGTTGGTGGACTTCACCAGCAGCACGTCCTTGGCGAGCGGATCGACGCCGAGATTGGCGAAGACGTCCGGCTCGAACGTTTGCGTGCGGTTGGTGTTGAGGATGATGTCGATCCGGGTGCCGACGGGCCGCACGACGGCGGACGCGCCGAGCGGCACGACGCTCTGGCCGAAACTCTGGAACGATTCGGCCACGGCGCGGCGCACCTCGACCGTGGCGTCGAGCGGGGCACCCCCGTCGGGTCCCGCCTTGCCGCCGAAGCGCAGGGCAATCACCGCGCCTTCCCCGGCCGCGCGGCAGAAGCTCACCGCGACCGGGTCCCAGATGGTCGCGACCGCGAAATCGTCCATGCCGCGCTCGAGCATGCGCCTCAGGATCAGCGTGCCGTCACCGGCAACGCCACCGCCGGGATTGTCCCAGACGTCGGCGACGACCACGGGCTTTCCGGGCCGGGTTGCGGCGAGGGCGGCCGCGCGGTCGAGGCCGGCCTCGATGGAGAGCTGCGGCATCATGGTCTTGCCGCGGAGCGCAAAGATCTCGCGGCCGAGCCGTTCGGCGAGGGCCTCGCCCGTTTGCCGGTCGCCATCGGTGATGACCAGCACGCGGGTGCCGAGTTCGGGCACATCGGCCGCCATGAAGCCGTGGATCAGCGAGACCGAGAGCACGCCACCCTTGCCCTGCAGCGCCTTGATCCGGTCGACCCAGCTGCGCATCGGCTCCCGGCTCGTCGGAAAGACGTCGATCATGCGGCAATCGAAGACGCTCATCACCGGTTTGATCTCGCGGCGCAGGGTGCGCAGCGCGAGATCGACCACGTGTTCGGCGCGCTCGACGAAATCGGTGTGCGGGAATTCGAGGAAGCTCGCCAGGATGTCGGCATTGGCGACGCGCTTCGCCGTGAGGTGGCTGTGCGGATCGAGCTCGGCGGCGATGACGATGCCGGGGCCGACGATCGCGCGCACGCGCTCCAGCAGGTCACCCTCGCAATCGTCGTAGCCCTGCGCGACCATCGCGCCGTGGAGGCCCAGGACGACGCCGTCAACCGGCATGGCGGCCCGCAACTGCCCGAGGATTTCGTCGCGCAGCGACTCGTAGGTCTGCCGCTGCAGCAGCCCGCCCGGCTCCGCCCAGGCGGCCGTGCCCTCGACAACGTCCAGCCCCTCGCGCGCCGCAATCCGGCGCAGCACGATCATCGGCGCCGAGCAGAGCGTCGGGGTCGGCGGGTGCTGCCCGGGCGGGGCGTAGAGCGCCGACTCGAAGCTCGCGCGGTCGGTCGGCACCGGCGAAAAGGTGTTCGTCTCGGTGGCGAGGGAGGCGGTGAAGATGCGCATCGGCCGCGCCGCCTCAGCCGAGGGGCGCGTAGGCGATGGCGTCGATTTCCACCATGATGCTGGCCATCAGGCGCGCTTCGATCGTGGTGCGCGCCGGCGGCTCCTTGGGGAAGTAGGCGGCGTAGGCCTTGTTGAAGGCGGCAAAGTCGCGGGCGTCCTCGAGGATGCAGGTGGTCTTGACCACCTGGTCCATGCTCGCCCCGGCCAAAGCCAGCGCGGCCTTGATGTTGTCGAGCACCTGGCGGACCTGCGCCTCGATGCCGCCCTGGACGATCGTGCCATCGGGCCCGGTCGGCACTTGCCCCGAAACGTAAACGAAGTCGCCGGCCCTGACGGCGGGCGACAGCGGCCGCTCGGGCGCCGCGCCGTAAACGAGCTTTGCTGGCATTGTTGGCCCCTTGAACGCGAAGTGAGAACAGGTGGGCGGGATGTAAATTCCTTACAGGTTTTGCCGTCAAGCGCCGATTTGGCGGCAGCCCCGATTGCCTTTCCCGAAAATCCGGACAAGTTTGCGCGCGGCAGAACAGCAGGCGGCCGAGGCGAGCATGTGGGGACTGGAAGGCAGGCACGTCATCATCACCGGCGCCGGGGGCGGCATCGGGCGGGCGCTCGTCGCCGCCTTCCGGGGGGCGGGGGCGCGGATCAGCGCCTGCGACCGCGATCCCGTGCTGCTCGATACGCTCGAAGGGGTCGAAAAGCTTGCTTTCGAGCTCACCGATGGCGACGCGACGGCGCATGCCGTCAACCTTGCGGTCGAGCGGCAGGGGCCACCCGCGGCGCTGATCGGCAATGCCGGTTTCACCCGGGCGGAAACCATGGCGCAGGTCACCCCCGACGCCTGGCGCAGCGAAATCGACATCAATCTCCACGGCACCTACAACGTCGTCGCGCCGATCTTGAGGCACATGAAGGCCGCCGGCGGCGCCATCGTGCTCGTCAGTTCGGTCAACGCGGTGGCGCATTTCGGCAATCCGGCCTATTCCGCCGCCAAAGCCGGCATGCTGGCCTATGCCCGCGCCATCGCCGTCGAGCACGGAGCCCACAACATCCGCGCCAACTGCATCTGCCCGGGCTCGGTGCGGACGCCCGCCTGGGATCACCGGCTCGCCGAAAACCCGAAACTCCTCGATCAGGTGCTGCCGCACTACCCGCTGGGGAGGCTGGTCACGCCCGAGGAGGTGGCGAACGTCGCCCTCTTCCTCGCCTCGCCCCTTTCGTCCGGCGTGACCGGCACCGCGATTGCCGTCGATGCCGGCCTCACCGCCGGCAATCTTCGTTTCGTGCGCGAGGTGCTGGGCGGGTAATCCTGCGGGCTTCGGGGGACTCGGTAGCCCCAAAGCACGATTCGTTTCGTTCAGCCGTTGATCGTTCCGCGCACCCCGACGTGCCGGCAAACTGCGAGGCCCAAAAGGAGACGACCATGCCGCAATCCTTCGATGCCATCGTGATCGGCGCCGGCCAGTCGGGGCCGCCGCTCGCCGCACGCCTCGCGGCCGAGGGGCGCAAGACCCTCATCGTCGAGCGCTCCCATCTCGGCGGCACCTGCGTCAACAACGGGTGCGTGCCGACCAAGTCGCTCGTCGCGAGCGCGCGGGTCGCCCACATGGCGCGCCGGGCGGCCGATTTCGGCGTTTCGGCGGGGCCGGTCAGCGTCGACATGCAGCGCGTCAAGGCGCGCAAGGATTCGATCGTCAACGATTCGGTGACGAGCCTGACCAAATGGCTCACCACCACCGAAAACCTGACGCTCCTCTGGGGCTCGGCCCGGTTCACGGGGCCCAGGGAGATCGAGGTCGGGGGCGAGCGTTATGCGGCGGAGAGCATCTTTCTCAACACCGGGGGCCGGCCGGTGATCCCGGACTGGCCGGGCCTCGCCGACGTGCCCTTCCTCACCAACGAAACGATCATGGATCTCGATGTGCTGCCCGAGCACCTGGTGGTTGCGGGCGGCAGCTATGTCGGGCTCGAATTCGCGCAGATGTACCGGCGCTTCGGCAGCCGCGTGACCGTCCTCGAACGCGGCCCCCGCCTCATTGCGCGCGAGGACGAGGACGTCTCGGCAGCGGTCGCGGAGATCCTCCGCAACGAAGGCATCGCCCTCCATTTCCACGTCCGCGACTTTGCGCTGAGCCAGAGGCCGGCGGGGTTTCATCTCTCCGCCTCTGCCGATGGCGAACCCCTCTCGATCGAGGGGTCCCATCTGCTGCTCGCGATCGGGCGCAAGCCCAACATCGAGGACCTCGACGTTGCGAGGGCGGGAATTGCGCTCGATCCCCACGGCTACATCGAGGTCGACGACGAGCTGCGCACCAATGTGCCGGGAATCTGGGCGATGGGCGACGTCAACGGGCACGGCGCCTTCACCCATACCTCGTACAACGACTACGAAATCGTCGCCGCCAACCTCTTCGACCACGACCCGCGCCGCCTCAGCGACCGGCCCGTCGCCTACGCGCTCTATATCGACCCGCCGCTCGGCCGTGTCGGCCTGACCGAGGCGCAGGTCCGAAAGTCCGGACGCAAGGCGCTCATCGGAACCCGTCCGATGACCCGGGTCGGGCGCGCCCACGAGCGCAGCGAAACGCAGGGCTTCATGAAGGTGCTGGTCGATGCCGAGACGGAGCGCGTCATCGGCGCCTCGCTCCT
>DASZTU010000116.1:0-2660 GCA_035547975.1 Devosiaceae bacterium
TCGTGCGGGTCCTTGTTCACGCCGGACTCGATCATTTCGTGATAGAGGTCGTTGCCCTCGCGGGTGCGCTCGCCGACGCCGGCGAACACCGAGTAGCCGCCGTGCGCCTTGGCGACGTTGTTGATCAACTCCTGGATCAGCACCGTCTTGCCGACCCCGGCCCCGCCGAAGAGGCCGATCTTGCCGCCGCGGGCGTAGGGGGCGAGGAGATCGACCACCTTGATGCCGGTCACGAGGATCTGCGCTTCCGAGGACTGCTCGACGAAGGAGGGCGCCTCCTGGTGGATGGCGCGCCGGGTCGGGCTCTTGATCGGCCCGGCTTCGTCCACCGGCTCGCCGATGACGTTCATGATGCGGCCGAGCGTCTCGTCGCCCACCGGCACGGCGATGGCTTCGCCCGTGTCGGCCACTTCCGCGCCGCGCACGAGGCCTTCCGTGGTGTCCATGGCGATGGTGCGCACCGCGTTCTCGCCGAGGTGCTGGGCCACCTCGAGGACGAGGCGGGCGCCGTTGTTGGTGGTCTCGAGCGCGTTCAGAATCGCCGGCAGGTGATCGTCGAACGTCACGTCCACGACGGCGCCGATGACCTGCGATACGCGACCAACCTTCTTGTCAGCCATTTTTCTACCTCGTCCTTCTGGGCGCTCCGAAGGCGCCCGGCTTTGTCCTGTTCCGCCGCGTCATCCCCGCCGGGGCAGGACCCCTGCGTGGCGATCGTCCGCCTGCCTGCCGGGATTCCCGCTTTGGCGGGAATGACCCGGTGTTCTTCAGACCGCGCCAGCGGCGCGGCCTTTCCCCGAGCTAGAGCGCCTCGGCGCCCGAGATGATCTCGATGAGTTCCTTGGTGATCTGCGCCTGGCGCTGCCGGTTGTAGCTGAGCGTCAGCCGCTTGATCATTTCGCCGGCATTTCGGGTGGCGTTATCCATCGCGGTCATCTGCGCGCCGAAGAAGCTCGCATTGTTCTCGAGCAGGGCGCGGAACACCTGCACCGAAATGTTGCGCGGCAGGAGATCGTTGAGGATCGCCTCCTCGTCCGGCTCGTAATCGTAGGTCACCTCGCCCGATGCGGGCTCGGCGCCCTCGAGCTTGGCCGGAATCAGCTGCTGGGCCGTCGGCACCTGCGAGATGACGGAGCGGAAGCGGGAGAAATAGAGCGTCGCGACGTCGAATTCGCCCGCGGCGAACAGGTCGAGGATCTTCTGGCCGACCATCTGCGCGTTGGCGTAGCCGATCTGGCGCACCTCGCGGAAGCTCACGAGCTCGAGGATGTTCGAGCCGTGCGTGCGCTTGAGGATATCGTTGCCCTTGCGCCCGACGGCCAGGATCTTGACCGTCTTGCCCTCGGCGATGAGGCGGTTGGCGTCCTCGCGGGCAAGCCGCGCGATGCCGGAGTTGAAACCGCCCGCCAGGCCGCGTTCGCCGGTTGCGACCACCAGCAGGTGCACCTGGTCGCGGCCGGTGCCGGCGAGCAGTTTCGGCGCATCGGCACGCCCGGCATAGGCGCTGCCGAGCGAGGCGAGCACCTGGCTCATGCGCTCGGCATAGGGACGGGCCGCTTCGGCGGTATCGGTGGCGCGGCGAAGCTTCGCCGCGGCCACGAGCTGGACCGCCTTGGTGATCTTCTGGGTCGACTTGACCGAGGAGATGCGGTTCTTGAGGTCTTTCAGCGAGGGCATGCGCCGGGAGGCTCCTTGACTTCCGCCGGTCTCACTCAGGCATAGGTGGCGGCGAAGGCGTCGATCGCCGATTTGAGCTGCGCCCTGAGGTCGTCGGACAGCGCCTTTTCGGTCGCGATCCGCTGCAGCACGTCGGCGTTCTTGGCGCGCAGCGCCGAGAGCAGCCCGCGCTCGAAATCGCTGACCCGGCTGACCGGGAGCTTATCGAGGTAGCCGTTCACGCCGGCAAAGATCACCGCGACTTCTTCCTCGGGCTTGAGCGGGGCGAACTGCGGCTGCTTGAGGAGCTCCGTGAGGCGCGCGCCGCGGTTGAGCAGGCGCTGCGTCGCCGCGTCGAGGTCCGAGCCGAACTGGGCGAAGGCCGCCATTTCGCGATACTGGGAAAGCTCGCCCTTGATGGGGCCGGCCACCTGCTTCATCGCCTTGATCTGGGCGTTGCCGCCCACGCGGGAGACCGAGATGCCGACGTTCACCGCCGGGCGGATGCCCTGGAAGAAGAGGTTGGTCTCGAGGAAGATCTGGCCGTCGGTGATGGAAATCACGTTGGTCGGAATGTAGGCCGAGACGTCGTTGGCCTGCGTCTCGATCACCGGCAGGGCGGTGAGCGAACCGAGGCCATGGTCCTCGTTGAGCTTGGCGGCGCGCTCGAGCAGGCGCGAGTGAAGGTAGAAGACGTCGCCCGGATAGGCTTCGCGGCCCGGCGGGCGGCGCAACAGCAGCGACATCTGGCGATAGGCCACGGCCTGCTTGGAAAGGTCGTCATAGGCGATCACGGCGTGCATGCCGTTGTCGCGGAAATACTCGCCGATGGCGCAGCCGGTGAAGGGCGCGAGGAACTGCATCGGGGCCGGGTCGGAAGCAGTCGCGGCAATGACGATCGAGTAGTCGAGCGCGCCGTTGTCCTCGAGGATCTTCACGAACTGGGCGACGGTCGAGCGCTTCTGCCCCACCGCCACATAGATGCAGTAGAGCTTCTCGGTTTC
>DASZTU010000117.1:0-7680 GCA_035547975.1 Devosiaceae bacterium
CCAGAGCACGTAGTTGGCGCCACCGAGCTCGTGGGTGATTTCGAGCATCTGCTTCACCTGCCCCGCGGCATAGGCAAAGACGTCGGGGTCCGGATTGGTCGCGGCGCCCGCCATGTAGCGGCGGTTGGAGAAGAGATTGGCGGTGCCCCAGAGGAGCCGCGTGCGGCTCTTTTCCATCTTTTTCGCGAAGATGCCGGTGATCTCGCGCAGATTCCTGTTGCTCTCGGCGAGGGTCGCGCCCTCCGGCGCGACGTCGGCGTCGTGGAAGCAGAAGAACGGGATGTCGAGAAGATCGAAGAGCTCGAAGGCGACGTCGGCCTTCAGCCGCGCGCCCTCCATGCCCTTGCCGAACCACGGCCGGTCGAAGGAGCGGCCGCCGAAGGGATCGCCGCCCTCCCAGGCGAAGCTGTGCCAATAGGCGACCGCCGGGCGGATGTGATCCTCCATCCGCTTGCCGAGGACGACCTCGTCCTTGTTGTAGTGGCGGTAGGCGAGCGGGTTGCGGCTCTCCGGCCCCTCGTATTTGACCGGGGAGATCCCCTTGAAGAAATCGGTCACTTGCGTGCCTCCTCGATGGCGGGATAGAGCGCGCGATAGCGCGCGTATTGCTGGGCGTAAGCCTCGACCAGGGTGGGGTCGGGCTCGATCACGGCCTTGATGCCGGGCATGGTCATCACCTCGGCCGGCGGGCGGCCGGTCGCGGCGCACAGCCCCAGCCGGGCGGCGCCGAGCGCGCCGCCGAAATCGCCATCCTCGGGCAGCGAAACCGGCATGTCGAGGTTGGTTGCGATGAGCCGCAACCAGAGCCTCGAGCGCGAGCCGCCGCCGACGGCGAGGAGCGTATCGATCCTGGTGCCGGCGTCGGCCAGCACGCGCCGGCAGTCGCGGAAGGCGAACGCCACCCCCTCCATGACCGCCTGGGCCAGCCGCGCGGGATCGGAGAGGTGCGAGAGCCCGACGAAGGCGCCGCGCGCGTTGGCGTTGTTGTGCGGCGTGCGCTCGCCCGAAAGGTAGGGCAGGAAAATCTCCTCACCGGGACCGGTGAACCCGGCCTCGGCCGCCCGGCTCAGCGCGGCCGCATCCTGGCCGGTGGTCTTGCTCAGCCAGTTGAGGCTGTCGGTCGCCGAGAGGATCACCCCCATCTGGTGCCACGTCTCGGGAATGGCATGGCAGAAGGCGTGCACGGCACCGGCCGTATTCGGCCGGAAGCGATCGTTGGAGACGAAGAGCACGCCCGAGGTGCCGATCGAGACGAACCCCTCCCCCGGCCGGATCGCGCCGATGCCGCAGGCCGAGGCGGCGTTGTCGCCCCCGCCCCCCGCGACGACCACGGTGCCGGTCATGCCCCAGCGCGCCCTGAGGTCGGCCTTGAGCTCGCCGGAGACGGCCGAGCCCTCGACGAGGCGCGGCATGTGGGCGCGGGTCAAGCCGGTTGCCGCGAGCAGCACGTCCGACCAGTCGCGCCGGGCGACGTCCAGCCACAGCGTGCCGGAGGCGTCCGACATCTCCTCGACGTGCTCGCCGGTGAGGAGCAGGCGGATATAGGCCTTCGGCAGCAGGACCCGCGCGATCCTTGCGTAGATTTCCGGCTCGTGCTTGCGCACCCAGGCGATCTTTGGCGCCGTGAAACCCGGCATGGCGATGTTGCCGGCGATCTCGCGCAGGCGCGGCTCGGCGGCTTCCATTTCGGCACATTCGGCGAAGGACCGGCCGTCGTTCCAGAGGATGCAGGGGCGCAGCACCTCGTCGTCGGCGCCGAGCAGCGTCGCCCCGTGCATGTGGCCCGAAAGGCCGATGCCCTGGACCGCGGCCAGTTCGGCCGGGTGGCTCGCCTTGAGCGCATCCACCGCGGCAAGCACGGCGCGCCACCAGTCGGCGGGGTCCTGTTCGGACCAGCCGGGGTGCGGCCGCACCGGTTCCCGGGCGGCCGCGGTCGCTTCGCCGAGAGCGCGGCCGGCTTCGTCGATGAGGATCGCCTTGACCCCGGAGGTGCCGACGTCGATGCCGAGAAAAGTGCTCATGATGCACGTACCTCAGAATGGGGCGTCACGATCATGGAAAGCCCTCCCCGAAGCGGTTCAGCCGCCTTTATGGGCTCGGGTTCTAGCGCAGATTGTCGCGAAGGAAAATCCCGATTTCGATGCGCCCGTGCTCGACGCTGCGGGGACCGTGCTGGAGCAGCGCGCGGGCTGCCGACACGGCGGCCTGGATCTCGCGGTCGGGGCTCTGGTCGAGCACCACATCGATCGCGCCGGATACGAGGCCGCTGCGTGTCGCCTCGGTCAGCTCATGGGCGACGACCCTGACGGTGCCGGCGCGCCCCGATGCCACGAGCGCGGCGAGGAGGCCGGCATTCCCCGCCCCGAGATTGTAGAGGCCCGCGAGATCGGGATCGGCAAGCAGGCGCGCGGCGTGCCGGCCAGTTTCGGCATCGTCGTCGTGCCCCTCGAGCGGCCCGAGGACGGTGAGCACCGGGAATTCGGCGGCGAGAACGGCGCGAAAGCCATCCAGGCGCTCGGCGTGGTCGCGCAGGCCCAGCGAGCCGGCGAGCACCCCGACTTTACCCCCCAGCGGACAGAAGCGGCCGAGCATGGCGGCCGCCGTGCGGCCGGCCGCGACGTTGTCGATGCCGATGAAGTGCCGCCGGGCCGAGCCGGGGAGGTCGGAAACCAGCGTCATCACCTCGATGCCGCGACGGGTCGCGGACTCGACCGCCTTGATCACCGCCGGGGTATCGGTCGCAACGATCACGGCGCAGTCGCAGCTGCGGGGCGTCAGCGCATCGAGCTGGCGGGCCACTTCCTCGGCGTCGAGGGCTTTTAGCCGCGTGGTCTCGATCCGCAGCCGCTCGGCCTTGCCGCTGCGGGCGCGGCGGGCGATCGCGGCATCGAGATTGTCCATGAAGGCGTTGGCGCCGTCGGGGATGAAGAAATGGAGGTGGAGGTCCCGCGAGCGGGCGAGGAGCGAGGCGGAGAGATCGCGCCGGAAATCGAGCGCTTCGATCGCGTCCGCGACCTTTTGCGCGGTGGTCGGCCGGACACCCGGACGGCCGTTGAGCACGCGGTCGACGGTTGCCAGCGACACCCCCGCCTGGCGCGCCACATCGTGTACCGTCGCCCGCCGCCTATCCTCGTCCACGAAAAACCTCGCAAAGTGATGCCGCCGAGACTTGTCGGGCTGCGACACGTCCGTCAATCGTCTGGCGCAAAGTTTCGCGGTGCGGCTTTTCCGGGCCGCGGCGGTCCGCTACATGCGGGGCAGACAAGCAGGGAGGGTTGAGTGAGCGTCTCGAGCAGGGCGTTTGGCACGCATGAGGGCCGGCGCGTCGATGCATTCACGCTGACGAGCGACACCGGGGTCGAGGTCGAGATCATCAGCTACGGGGTGGTGGTGCGCGACTGGAAGGTGCCGGTCGCAGGCGGCGCGCCGCGAGGCGTCGTGCTCGGCTTCGAGCGGTTCGAAGACTATCCGGCGCACAGCCCCTATTTCGGCGCGCTCGCGGGCCGGGTCGCCAACCGCATCGCGGGCGGCACATTCGAGCTCGACGGGCGGACCTATGCGCTCGAGACCAATGAAAGCGGCAATACGCTCCACGGGGGCCCGCACGGCGTCGCCCGTCAGGTCTGGGACGCCGAAGTCGACAGCGCCGAAAACGCCGTCATCTTCAGCCTCTTCAGTCCCGATGGGCAAGGCGGGTTCCCGGGCAACGTCGGCCTCACCGCGACCTATCGCCTCAAGGGCAACCGGCTCAAGCTCGAGCTCCGGGCGAGGCCCGACCGGCGCACGCCGATCGCCCTCGTCCAGCACCAGTACTTCAACCTCGGCACGGGCGAAGACGTGCTCGATCACACCTATACCATCAACGCCAGCGCGCGATCGGAGGTCGGGGAGGCGCTGCTGCCGACCGGGGCGATCCTGCCGGTCAAGGGCGGGGACTATGATTTCAGGCAAGGCAAGACGATGCGCCGCGCCGATGGCACCCCGATCGACTGCGACCTCAACCTCGTGCTCGCAACGGGCCGCAACCACGCCGAGCCGGTCGCGACGGTGGTTTCTCCCGACCGGGCGCTGACCCTCAAGCTCTGGACCGACCGGCCGGCGCTGCAGCTCTACAATTCCGTCTGGAGCAACGTTGCGGTGCCCGGGCTGGGTGGCAGGCGCTACGGCAAGCATTCGGGCTTCTGCCTCGAGGACCAGATGTACCCGGATGCGCTCCACCACGCGCACTTCCCCTCGATCATCGTCTCGCCCGACCAGCCCTACAGCCACTGGTGCGAATTCGAGATCGCCTGAGCCAGCAAGCGGGGCGGCGGCGTCCCACCGCCCGGCCGGCGGGGCCATGGCGGGCGCAAGCGCGTTTCGTTTGAACAGGGCGGCGGTTTGGGGCAAAGAGCCTCCCGCCACTGACGGAAATTCGTATGCCCTCCCGATCGAAAAGCTTCATCACCGGCCTCCTCAAATCCGCCGACGTCGAGATCGGCGGCAGCCGCCCCTGGGACATGCGCGTCAGCGACGACCGGCTCTACGACCGGGTGATGAGCTTTGGCACGCTCGGGTTCGGCGAAGCCTATATGGACGGCTGGTGGGACGCCGATGCGGTCGACGAGCTGATCTACCGCATCGTCAGGCATGACCTGAGGTCGCGGGTGAAGCTCGACCTCAGCCTCCTCGCCACCGCCGCCCGGAGCCGGCTCATCAACCTGCAGCGCCGGCGCGCCTTCGAGGTCGGCGAAAAGCATTACGACATCGGCAACGAGCTCTATAGCCGCATGCTCGACAAGCGGATGATCTATTCGTGCGGCTATTGGCTCGGGGTCGACAACCTCGACGCGGCGCAGGAGCAGAAGCTCGATCTCATCTGCCGCAAGGCCGGGCTCGAACCGGGGATGCGGATCCTCGACATCGGCTCCGGCTGGGGCGGGTTCTTGCGCTTTGCCGCCGAGCGCTACGGCGTTTCCGGGGTCGGCCTCACGGTCAGCCGCGAGCAGGCCGAATACGCCAACGCCCATCGCGGCAACCTGCCGGTCGAGACGCGGCTCGAGGATTATCTCGGCCACGAGGGGCGCTACGACCGCATCATCTCGATCGGCATGTTCGAGCATGTGGGAGTGAAGAACTACCGCCGCTACATGGAGAAGGTGCGCGAGCTCCTTTCGCCCGAGGGGCTCTTCGTCCTCCACACGATCGGGGGGACGCTGAGCCAGACGCATGGCGACCCCTGGACCGAAAAATACATTTTTCCCAACGGGATGCTGCCTTCCCCGCAGCAGGTCGGCCGCGCCATTGAGGGCCTCTTCATCATGGAGGACTGGCACAATTTCGGCGCCTATTACGACCTGACGCTGATGGCCTGGCTGAGGAATTTCGAGGCGGCCTGGCCCGAGCTTTCGGCCCAATATGGCAGCAAGTACGACGAGCGCTTCCATCGCATGTGGCGCTACTACCTCGCGTCCTTCGCCGGGGTGTTCCGCTCGCGCCAGATCCAGCTCTGGCAGATCGTGCTCTCGCCCTCGGGGGTGCCGGGTGGCTATCGGTCGATCCGCTGAGGCGGCCCGGGAATAAGCCGGGCCGGCCGGTGTTGATCCCGCATGGCCGTCATGAGCCCCCGACGGCCGCCACCCAGGAGGGAAAAATGCCAATCGCTTTCCCGCGCGCCCGTCACGGCGCCCATTTCGCGCTCGCGCTGCTCTTGAGCGCCACCATCAGCTTTCCGGCGCTCGCCGTCGACACCGGCGGCGGCGACCAGCCGGCCGTCGCGACGCCTCCCCCGGCGGCGCACCACACGACCGCCAAGCCATCCATGATGGCGCCGAAAGTCCACCTCATCAGCATCAACGATGCCCGCAAGCTCATCGCCAAGAGCGACTGGCCGGGCGCCATTGCGCTCCTGCGCAAGATCGTCGTGCAGCAGCCGAAGAACGCCGATGCGCTCAACCTGCTCGGCTATAGCCTGCGCCAGCACGGCGAGATGGTGGAGGCCGAAAGCTGGTACCTCAAGGCGCTCAAGCTCAAGCCCGGCCACCTCGGCGCCAATGAATATCTCGGCGAGCTCTACGTGCTGACCGGCCACATGGACAAGGCCAAGGCGCGGCTCGCGGCGATCGCCAAGATCTGCGGCAATACGAACTGCGAGGAATACAAGGACCTCGACAAGGCGATCAGCGCCAAGGGCTGAGCCGATAGAGAGGCGATGCCGCCAGGGCGCCGCCCTTCCGCTCATGCGAACTGGAAGTTGAGGCGGTAGCTCAGCGCTTCGGCGATATGCGGCCGGGCAACGCGCTCGCTGCCGGCGAGGTCGGCGAGCGTCCGCGCAACCTTGAGCACGCGGTGATAGGCCCGGGCCGAGAGCGAGAAGCGTTCGGCCGCATCGAGCAGGAGCTGCTTGGTCTCGCGGTCGGGATCGACCACCTGCTCGATCAAAGCAACGCTGGCCGCGGCGTTGGTGTGGATACCCGGCTCGCCGAGGGCGAGATAGCGCTCGCGCTGGACGTCGCGCGCCTTCGCCACCCGCTCCGCCACGACCGACGAGGATTCGCCCCGCGCCGGGCCGATCATGTCGGCGGCGGTGACCGCCGGCACGTCGACCCTGAGGTCGATGCGGTCGAGAAGCGGGCCCGAGACGCGCGCCTGGTATTCGGCGGCGCAGCGATCGCCGCGCTTGCAGGTGTGGCCCGGCGTGCCGGCGAGCCCGCAGCGGCAGGGATTCATCGCGGCGATGAGCTGGAAGCGGGCGGGATAGGAAATTCGCGCGTTGGCGCGGGCGATCACCGTTTCTCCCGATTCGAGCGGCTGGCGCAGGCTGTCGAGCACGGAGGGCGAGAACTCGGGCAGTTCGTCGAGAAAGAGCACGCCGTTGTGGGCGAGGCTCGCCTCGCCGGGGCGCACCTTGAGGCCGCCGCCGACCAGCGCCGCCATCGAGGCGGAATGGTGCGGCGAGCGGAACGGCCGGCGGTCCGAGAGGGCGCCGTCGGCAAGCTCGCCGGCGATCGACTGGATCATCGAGACATCGAGGAGCTCGCGCGGGTTGAGCGGCGGCAGGATCGAGGGGAGGCGCTGCGCCAGCATCGACTTGCCCGCGCCGGGCGGACCGATCATCAGCAGGTTGTGGCCGCCGGCCGCCGCGACTTCGAGCGCCCGGCGGGCGACCTCCTGCCCCCGCACATCGGAGAGATCGGGCAGCCCGGCCGGCGGCGCGCGGCGCCGCGCCACGGGGCGGGGCGCCAGCTGGTGGCCGGCGAGGTGGTTCACGAGGGCAAGGAGGCTCGGGGTCGCGATGATCTCGAGCTCGTCGTCGGCCCACGCCGCTTCCGGTCCCGACGCCTCGGGGCAAATGAGCCCGAGGTCGTTTGCATTGGCGGCCATGGCCGCCGGAAGCGTGCCGGAGACCGGGGCGAGCCGCCCGTCGAGGCCGAGCTCGCCGAGGGCGAGGTAGCCCGCAAAGGCATCGGCCGGGACCGCCCCGATCGCACCCATGAGGCCGAGGGCGATCGGCAGGTCGTAGTGGCTGCCTTCCTTCGGCAGGTCCGCGGGGGCGAGATTGATGGTGATGCGCCGGGGCGGCAGGCTCAATCCCGACGCGACGAGGGCGGCCCGCACCCGCTCGCCCGCCTCCTTCACCGCCTTGTCGGGCAGGCCGACGATGAGAAAGGCCGGCAGGCCGTGCGCGACCTGGACCTGCAC
>DASZTU010000118.1:0-4508 GCA_035547975.1 Devosiaceae bacterium
GACAGGCTCAGGGTGAGGTCCTAGGGGCTGTCCCACCGGCTTCAGAGCGAGGCACCTTCAGGCTGGGTCCTTCCCCAACCCTCATGGTGAGGTGCGAGCGCAGCGAGCCTCGAACCATGAGGCCCCAATCCCGGCGCCGGCCTTCTCCCTCCCCCTTTCTTGGAGGGGTCAGGGGTGGGGGTAGATACGAGCACCGGTTGTGCGGCGAACCCTCACCCGGCTGCCGCCAAGGGAGGGAAGTGCGCGGCCCCCGCCTCTCCAATCACCTTCTTCGGTGGGGGAGGCCAGTCTTGGAACCCTCATGGTGAGCCTGTCGGACCATGAGGGCGGCCAACTGAATCAACTGGCCCCGCGCCGCTGCCCGCCCGGGCCGCCCAAAACGTCAGAGCACGGCGCGGAACAGCGCCCGGTATTCGTCCTCGCTGGGCTGCACCGGGTTGGTGGCGTGGCTGTGGTCGGCGAGCGCCCAGCTCGCCGTCTGCCCCTCGTGGCTCGCGGAGACGCCGAGCTGCGAGAGCCGCGTCGGCAGGCCAAGCGCCGCCACACGGCCCTCGATCGCCTCGGCCAGATCGGCACCCGCGGCGAGCCCCGCGACCTCTTTCAGCCGCCCGATTTTCTGCGGCACCGCCGCGGCGTTGAAGCGCAGCACGGGCGGCAGGAAAATCGCGTTGAGCATGCCGTGGTGGAGGGCGAGGCCCGGCGTCCCGCCGAGCGCGTGGCTCAGCGCGTGCACGGCCCCGAGCCCCTTCTGGAAGGTGAGGCCCCCTTCGAGCGACCCCATCATCATCTCGGTGCGCGCCGCAATGTCGGCGCCATCCGCGACGGCGCGGTCGAGCGCACGCCAGATGCGGCCGAAACCATCGAGCGCGATGGCCTCGGCCGGCGGATTGTCGCGCGGCGAGAGATAGGTCTCGATGCAGTGCGACATGGCGTCGAACCCCGTCGCGGCCGTGAGGCGCGGCGGCAGGCCCTGCGTCAGCGCGGGATCGCAGATCGCGTGGCGGGGGATCAGGTGGGGGCTGATCAGCCCGACCTTGTGCCCGTCGGCAAGGGTGACGAGCGCCGCCCGGCCGACTTCCGAGCCGGTGCCGGCGGTGGTGGGGATGGCAACGACCGGCGCCACGGCAGGGGTGATGCGCCCGAGCCCGCCATAGATCGCGGCGAAGTCGGCGAGCTTGCCGTCATGGGTGGCAAGGAGCGCCACGGCCTTGGCGAGGTCGATCGGCGAGCCGCCGCCGAAGGCGACGACGCCGTCGCAGGCCGCCGCCCGGTAGGCCTCGAGCGCGGCGAGGATCGCCGCTTCGCTGGGATTGGTCGGGACCTCGAGGAAGGTCGGCGTTCCGGCGGGGAGCAGCGCCGTCAGCCGGTCGAGGAGACCGGCGGCGCGGATGCCGTTATCCGAGACGATGAGCGGCCGGGCGATGCCGAGGCCGACCAGCACGTCGGGGAGGTGCGCCAGTTCGCCGGCGCCGAAATCGATGTTGGTGAGGTAGGTGATGCGGCTCATCGGCGGCTCCGGCGGACGGGGAAATGGCGGTTGAATAGCGGTGGAACGCCGGGAGCGGCAAGGCGTGCCACTATAGGGCGGCCTCGGCCGCCCGCTCAGTTGACCGTAAATCCCTTCACGAAGGGATCGCGATCGTCGAGGAAGATGGTGTTGTAGCCGGTGATCCAGGCCTGCCCGGCGATCGAGGGCACGATGGCATCGAACGGACCGACGCGCGTTGCCGCTTCGACGCGGCCGCGGAAGAGGCTGCCGATGATCGATTCATGGACAAAGCTGTCGCCGACGGCGAGTTCGCCGCGCGCCGCCTTCTGGGCGAGGCGCGCCGAGGTCCCGGTCCCGCAGGGCGACCGGTCGATCGCCTTCTCGCCGTAAAACACCGCGTTGCGTCCATCCGCGGCCGGGTTCTTCGGGGCGCCGGTCCACATGATGTGGCGCAGCCCTGTGATGGTCGGGTATTCGGGGTGCTCGAAGGTGTATTTGTCGTTGATCAGCCGCCTGGCGACCGGCGACAGGCGCTGGATGTCGGAGGCCGAGAGCTGCTCCATGCCGGCGAAGCCGGGCTGCGGCTCGATGATGGCGTAAAAATTGCCGCCATAGGCGACGTCGAATTTAACGGGTCCCAGCCCCGGCAGGTCGATCTCGAGGTCGCGCCGGTAGAGGAAGGACGGAACGTTGGTGATCTTGACGTTGACGACGTGGCCGGCGTTGTCGGTCTCATAGGCCGCTTCGACGATACCGGCCGGCACTTCGAGCCGCAGCGTGCCGGGGTTCCTCGGCCGCACCAGCCCCTCCTCGATCATCACGGTGACCGTGCCGATGGTGCCGTGGCCGCACATTGGCAGGCACCCCGAGGTTTCGATGAAGAGGATCGAAGCGTCGACATCGTCGCGCAGCGCCGGATAGAGGATCGAGCCCGACATCACGTCATGGCCGCGCGGCTCGAACATGAGGCCGGTGCGGATCCAGTCGTATTCGGCGAGGAAGTGCTCGCGCCGGGCATTCATCGTTTCGCCCTTGAGGCCGGGACCGCCGCCCGCGACGACGCGCACCGGATTGCCGCAGGTATGGGCATCGATGCAGAAGAAGCTGTTCCTGGCCATGGCGGTCATTCCCTATTGGAAGCGCTGTATGTCGTAGGGGCGGAGCTCGTCGCGCGGGCCCTCGCGCAAGAGGCTCGCGACGAGCCGCGCCGTCACCGCGCTCAGCGTCAGCCCCAGATGCCCGTGTCCGAAGGCAAAGGCAATGCGGCGGTCGTCCGGGTGCAGCGAAATCACCGGCACGGAATCGGGCACGGAGGGCCGGCGGCCCATCCACTCGCGCCCGCCCTCGGGAAGCGCCGGCACATAGCGGCGCATTTTCTGGCGCATCGCGGCGGCGCGGCGGAAATTGGGCGGCGCTTCCGGACGCGCGAGCTCGACGGCGCCGCCGATCCTGAGGCCGTCGACGAGCGGGGAGGCAATGAAGCCGTGATCGGCGAACCCCACCGGCATGGGAAGGTTCCAGTCGAGGTCGGTATAGGTCGTGTTGTAGCCCCGTTCGGTCTCGAGGAGGACGCCGAGGTCGAGCTGGCGCACGAGGTCGCGTGACCAGACCCCCGCCGCGACCACCACCTGTTCGAAATTCAGCTCTTCGCCCGAGGCGAGGCGGATGGCGACGGCGTCCGGCCGCTGGTCGATGGCGACCGCCTTGCCCTGCCGCAGCGTTGCGCGGCCGCGGACGACGCCCTGGTAGTCGCGCAGCATGGTCAAGGGGTTCCCGACGCTCCAGTAGCCCGGCTGGTGGATAGCGCCGGCGAATGGCCCCTCGAGCTGCGGCACGAGCCGGCGCGCCGCCGCCGGATCCAGCACCTCGAACTCGTAGCCGAGGAGGTTCTTGACCCTGGCCTGTTCTTCGGCCCCGGCTTCGAGCGACCGCGGCGTGTCGTGAAGCGCGAGATAGCCCCGCTCGCCAAAGTGCCCGCTGAGGCCGGCCTCGGCTTCGAGCGCCTGGTGATCCTCGAGGGCCGTGCGCATCAGGAAGGCGAGCGCCCGCCGTCCCGCATCGACCCGCGCCGGGACCGAGGCGGCGAGAAACGCCATGAGCCAGGGCGTCAGCGCCAACAGGTCGCCCCACCTGACGGTCAGGGGACCGAGGGGATCGAGCAGCCAGCCGGGCACCGATCTGATGATGCCGGGACTCGCGATCGGGGCAATCTCGGGCCGGGCGATCAGCGAGGCATTGCCGGACGAGGTGGGGAGCCCGTCGGGATCGGCGTCGATCAGGGTGACGTCGTGGCCATCCGCGATCAGGCGAAGCGCAATGGTCGTTCCGATGATGCCGGCGCCGATGATGCCGATGCGGGTCATTCCCTGCCTCGTCCACTCAGGCGGTCAGGGGCGGGACGACGCGGGAACACACCCAGAGGACGGTTGCCGCCTCCTCTCCGGCCGAGATCAGCGCATGGCCCATCGTGCTGTCGAAATAACAGCTGTCGCCGCTCTCGAGGGTCAGCGGCGCATAGTGTTCCGTCATGACCGTCACGGTGCCGGTGAGCACGAAGACGAACTCCTCCCCGGCATGCGTGACGAGCGCCGGAAATTCCGCCGTCGACCGGGCATGGATGGTGGTGAGGAGCGGCACGAGCTGCTTGCGGGCAATGTCGGCGCACAGCATCTCGTAGGTGTATTGCGACGTGCGTTGCCGGACCCCCTGGCCGCGCCGGGTCACCGTCATCCGGCTGCCGGTACGGTTTCCCGCACGGCCGATGAAGAGCTCCGCCACGTCGATGCCGAGCCCGTCCGCGAGGCGCTGGATCGTGTCGTAGGTCGGCGACATCTGGTCGTTCTCGATCTTCGAGAGCGCCGAGGAGGAGAGCTTCGAACGGCGGCCGAGCTCCTGGAGCGTCAGGCCGGCCTGCCGGCGCAGCCGCCTGACGATCGCCGACAGCGGCTCCGGCGCGCCCGGGGCGGACACAGGCGGTGCGGAAGCGGTGGGAGGCATCATCGGCGGTCTCGTTTGCAGC
>DASZTU010000119.1:0-2206 GCA_035547975.1 Devosiaceae bacterium
GTGCTTGTGCTCGAGCAGCAGTCCGTAGAGCTCGAAGGCGGGCGCAGTGCCGGCCTGGAACTCGGCGATCATCGCCTTGCCACCGCCCGAATAGCCGGAGACGGCATTGACGGTTACCGGATAGTCGGTGGGGATAGCCCCGGCCTCGACCAGCGGCCGCAGCAAGCCGATGCCACCCGTCGGATAGCACCCGGGATTGGCCACCCGGCGCGCCCTCGCGATCGCCTCGGCCTGGCCCGGCGCCATTTCGGCAAAGCCATAGACCCACCCCGGCGCGACCCGGTGCGCGGTAGAGGCATCGAGCACCTTGGGACCCCTGGGGCCGAGGGAATCGACGAGCGCCACCGTTTCCCGCGCCGCGGCGTCGGGAAGGCAGAGAATCGCAAGGTCGACCTCTGCGAGGAGCGCCTTTTTGGCTTCCGGGTCCTTGCGTTGCTCGCTGGGGAGGCTCCGCAGCACGGCGCCGGGGACGTCGGCCAGGCGCCGCACGATGTCGATCCCCGTCGTACCCGACTCACCGTCGATGAAGATGGTCTTCGTATCGGCGGCGACTTCCGAAATCGCGGTCATCAGCCCCTCCTCGATTCTGGTGGTGAAAGACTACAGCAATCGGACGCCAGCAGGAAAAGCGGCGCGGCGCGGCGGCCGGCCAGACACGGGTGCGCGCCTCGTCGCGGGCCGCTAGAGGGCCGGTCGTCGGATCGGTGATGCGCTCGGCGTTGCCATTGGCGCTATTTGGTCCGGGGCTGGTCTCTTGTCAATCGCCTCGATCCCTGCGATTTCCGGCTGACGATGAGCCGCCTTGCGGGCATGCTGGCGGCAAACAGGAGGTACACGTGCGAGCCATTTCCTGCGCTGCTCCGGGTCAACTGGCGCTGATCGAGGTCGAGCCGCCGGCCCTGCGGCCCGGCTGGGTGCGGGTCGGCATCCGCCACATCGGCATTTGCGGCACCGATTACCACATCTTCGAGGGCACCCATCCCTTTCTCGAATACCCGCGCATCATGGGGCACGAGCTCTCGGGCGTGGTGCTCGATTCCAATGGCAGCACCCTCCTGAAGGACGGCGAGGCGGTCGTCATCAACCCCTACCTGCCCTGCTACGAGTGCCCGGCCTGCCGGGAAGGCAAGACCAATTGCTGCGAGACGCTCAAGGTCATCGGCGTTCACAGCGACGGCGGCATGACCGACGAAATCGTCATGCCCGAAGCCAATCTCTACCCGGCTGACGATTTGAGCCTGCGCGACGCGGCCATGGTCGAGTTTTTGGCCATCGGCGCACACGCCGTACGGCGCACCGCCGAAGTGAAGCCCGGGGCGCGGGCTCTCGTCGTGGGCGGCGGGCCGATCGGCCTCGGCGCCGCCTTCTTCGCCCGCATTGCCGGGGCTGAGGTGACGCTGCTCGATGCCGCGGCAGACAAGCTGGAGACCGCCCGGCAACTGGGCTTTGAGGCGGCTGGCCTGGACGAAATCGAGGGCGCTGCCTTCCAGGCCCGGCGCGGCAGCGGGTTTGACGCCGTTTTCGACGCCACGGGGTCGATCCGTGCCATGAACCAGAGCATTTTCCACACCCGCAGCGGCGGCGCCTACACGCTGGTCGGCGTCATCAGGGGCGATCTCGTGTGGCCCGACCAGGAGGTGCACCGGCGCGAGCTCACCATCCGCGGCTCGCGCAACGCAACGCGCGAGGATTTCGAGCACGTCATGCGCTCGATCCGGCGCGGCCTCGTCCCAACCGACAAACTTGCGACCCACGCCACGACGCTCGAGCGCGTGCCGGTCGACATGCCCGTCTGGACGCACGAGCGCACCGGCCTCATCAAGGCGATCATCACGGTCTAGGGCAGGGCTCTCAGCGCGGCTTTATGTCGACCAGGGCGGGGGTGACGTCGATGGCGATTTCCTCGGCCCCGAGGAGCCGCACGGCGACCGGCACCTCCTCCTTGACCGCGAGCGGCCCGGAGAGGGTTTCGATCTTGGTGTCGCGCAGGGCTTTGCGGACGGCGACGACGTGCTCGGGGTTCACATAGACCGGACCATCCTCGCCGGTGAGCTTGACCAGACGCACCGTTTCAGCCTCGTATCTGTTGGATGCGCGGCAGTGTCGCCGCGACCGGGAAACAAAGGTTGAAAGTCGAAGCGCAAGTGCAACCGATGCTGGCCGATACCGCTGCCGCGGACGCCGTTCTCCGCTTCTGGTTCGACGA
>DASZTU010000120.1:0-17116 GCA_035547975.1 Devosiaceae bacterium
GCCACCGGCGGAGAAGTACAACATCATGTACTTCCCCTATTCGTTCCCCAAGGCGCTCTACACCAAGCCGGCCCAGAACGCGGTGCTCGGCATGGTCGCGAACTACCAGTCGGGTCCGGCCATCTACAAATACCTGATGGATCACAACGGCATCAAATCGGTCGCCTTCATCGCGGCCAACGAGTCCGATGCCCTCAGCCAGCGCGATTCAGGCGCCGCCGCGGCGAAGGCGCTCGGCCTCAACGTGGTCGCGGCGAGCGACACCTATCCGAGCGACACCACGGACTTTGCGCCGGTGCTGACGCCGATCGTTGCGCAAAAGCCCGACCTGCTGGTCCTGTCGGGCGTCGCTCCGGCGACCGCGCCGCTCCTCATCCGCGCCGCGCGTGAACTGGGCTATACCGGCCTCATCTCCACCGAGACGGCGCAGGATGCCAACGTCCTCAAGGAAGGGGCGGGCGAGCTCGCCAATGGCTTCATTTCGGTGGGCGGCGCCTCGACGCCGGAGATCGCTTCAGACCAGATGAAGGCCTTCGTCGACGCCTATACGAAGAAGTTCGGCGAATACAACGACGAGTCCAACACCAAGGTCTATGCGCTGCAGTACATCATCGACACGCTGAAGGCCGACCCCAAGGCGATCGACGACATCAAGGAATTCCAGAAGACGATGGATACCTTCTCGGCGCCGAATCCCTTCCTCAAGGATCCCGATGCGAAGCTGACCTATGTCGGGATGACCTCGTTCGGGCAGAAGCGGCAGCTCTCGGTGCCGATGGTCGTCAACCAGTATGAGGACGGCGCCTTCAAGACCCTGTTCGTCGGGACCGTCGACTGATCCCAGCGTTTCGGGCGGGGTCGGCCAGGCCAGCCCCGCCCCCTTCTGGCACTCCCCTCGGTCGTCATGGCCGGCCTTGACCCGGCCATTCCTTTCACGTTGCACGGCAACGCGGTGGCGGACGATCGTGGCCTCGGGACAGGCGCTCGGCGCTGAGCGGCTGGCTGGATGGCGGGGTCAAGCCCGGCCATGACGGCGCAGAGTCAGGGATCAAGACCGCTTCGGCTGGTGGAGAAGCTCGGTGGAACAGGTCATCGTCAACGGTGTCTATCTCGGGGCGCAGTATGCGCTGATCGCCCTCGGGCTGACGCTCATCTTCGCCCTGATGAATGTGCTCAACTTCGCCCATGGCCAGATGTACGTGCTCGGGGGCTTCGTCACCTACACCATCTATGGGCAGTTGCACCTGCCCTTCGTCGTCGGCCTTCTGGCATCGGCCGTGACGCTCGCCATCCTTGGCGCGCTGATCGAGAAATTCCTCTTCCGGCCGGTGATCCGCCGCTCGAAACGGGAGGAATCGACGATGCTGCTCGCGGCGGCCATCGCCTTCCTGTTCGATGCGATCATCCTCATCGTCTTCGGGGAGAAGGGCCACGGGGTGCCCAAAATCCTCAACGGCGTGCTGAATACCGGGGCGATCATCATCCCTTACGACCGCATCCTCATCGGGTGCCTCGCAGTGATCTTCATCGCCGTCTTCATGGCCTTCATGCAGTTCTCCAAGCCCGGGCGCGCCATGCGCGCGCTCGCCCAGGACCGCCAGGCGGCGCAGCTGATGGGCGTCAATGTGGACCGCTATTCGATGATCGGCTTTGCACTCGGCGCCCTGCTCGCGGGCCTCGTGGGCGGGCTGCTCGTTGCCATCACGGGGGTGAGCTCGGGCATCGGGGAGGCGATTTCGACCAAGGCGTTCATGATGGTGATGATCGGGGGCGCGGGGGTCGTGGGCGGCGCCATCGCCGGCGGCTTCATCCTCGGCATGCTCGAGGCGGTGGGCCTCACGGTCCTCCACTCCTATGGCGACATCACCTATCTCGTCATCTTCGCGGCGCTGATGGTCTTCCTCGCCATCCGGCCGAATGGCCTCATGGGCAAGCCCTGGGGCTGACGCAAATGGAACGCTTCCCGCTCACCGTCATCGGCGCCATCGTCCTCGTCGTCGCGCTCGTCGTCGTCGTGCCCTGGGTGCTGGTCGCGACGGGACGCAACGACATCTTCTACACGCTGACCCTCATCTCGCTGCTCTCGATCGCGAGCGCGGGCGTGTGGATTACTTTCTATATCGGGCGGATCAACATCGGGCAGGCGGCCTACGCGCTCGTGGGCGGCTACGTCTCGGCCATCCTCGTCGTCGACTATGGATGGAGCTTCTGGCTCACCATCCCCGCGGCGGGCCTCGTCTGTGCGATCATTGCCGTGCTGATCGGGCTGCCCATCCTCCGCCTCCGCGGCGTCTATTTCGCCATGGTGACCCTCGTTTCGACCGAGGTGGCGCGGCTCGCGGCGCTCGCCCTGCCGATCACCCATGGCGCGCGCGGCATGAACAACCTGCCGCCGCCCGGCCCGATCGCCATCGGCTCGTTCACGATCGTGCCCGATTTCGGCACGCTCCAGAACCCGAACCCGGCGTTCTATCTCCTCTCCGTGGGCACGATGCTCGTGGTCTTCGCGCTCGTCTACCGGCTGGTCCACTCGCGGATCGGCCGCTTGTTCGTGGCCCTGCAGCAGAACGAAGAGCTCGCCTCCTCGATCGGCGTCAACATCGCCTGGCTCAGGATCATCGCCTACGCCTTCTCGGCGGTGCTCGGCGGGGTTGCCGGGGCGATCTTTTCGGCCATCTCGCAGTCGGTCTACCCGAACAGCTTCACCACCCAGGATTCGATCAACTTCATGCTCAACTGCTTCCTCGGCGGGCTGGGCTATGTGCTTGGGCCGATGGTGGGAACGTTCGTGCTGCGCTTCGGGTGGGACCTCCTGTTCCAGACGGCGCGGTTCCAGCTGCTGATCTATGCGGCGGTGCTGATCATCCTGATGCTGGTGCTGCCGAATGGCCTGTTGAGCCTCATTCCCACCCAGCGCCGGAAGGCCGCGCGCTGATGGCACAGGGCATTCTCCAGGTCGAGCACCTGACGAAGCGCTTCGGCGGCCTCGTTGCCGTCAACGACGTCTCGTTCGACCTCAACGAGCGGGAAATCCTCTCGGTGATCGGGCCGAACGGGGCGGGCAAGTCGACGCTCTTCAAGCTCATCGCCTCGTTTTTGCGGCCAAGCTCGGGCCGGGTCGTGTTCAAGGGCGAGGTGATCTCGGGCCGGGCGCCGCATATCGTGGCCCGCAAAGGGGTGGTCCGCACCTTCCAGGAAGCGACGATCTTCCGGGGCATGACGGTGCGCGACAACGTCATCGTGGCGCACCACCTGCGCAGCCGCGCCAATCTCTTCGGCTACTATGTCGGCACCGGCGTCGCCCGGGCGGACGAGGCCGAATTCGGCCGCTCCGCCGACGAGATTCTCGAATTCCTCGGCCTCTCCGGACTGCGCGACGAGCAGGCGAGCGCCCTGCCCCAGGGGCACCTGCGCGCCCTCGGCATCGCCATCGGCCTTGCCACCAATCCCAGCGTGCTGCTGCTCGACGAGCCGTTCGCCGGGATGAACCACGACGAGACGATGCACGCGGTCGACCTGGTGCGCGGCGTGCGCGACCGCGGGGTCACGGTGATGCTGGTCGAGCACGACATGCCGGCCGTGATGCGCATCTCCGACCGGATCGTCGTCATCAATTTCGGGCAGAAGATCGCCGAGGGCACGCCGGCGGAAATCCAGCGCGACGAGAAGGTGATCGAAGCCTATCTCGGCGTCGAAGACGAAACGATCGGGCTCTGACGATGCCGCTCCTGTCCGTGCAGAACGCCGAACTCTACTACGACCACGTCTATGCGCTCAAAGGCGTGTCGCTCGAGGTCGAGGCGGGGGAGACGGTGGCGCTGATCGGCGCCAATGGCGCCGGCAAGAGCTCGATCCTGCGCGCCATCACGGGCCTCAGGAAACTCCGCTCGGGCGAAATCCTCTATGAGGGCAAGCGCCTCGACGGCACGCCGCCCGACCGCATCGTCCGGATGGGCATCGCCATGGTGCCCGAGGGGCGGCACGTCTTTCCGCTGATGAGCGTCAAGGACAACCTGCTGATGGGCGCCTTCACGCGCTCCGACCGGGCCGATATCGCCCGGACGCTCGAGATGGTGCTGACCCGCTTCCCTCGCCTCAAGGAGCGGTATCTACAGCAGGCCTCGACCCTTTCCGGCGGCGAGCAGCAGATGATGGTGATCGGCCGGGCGCTCATGGCCAAGCCGAAGCTGCTCCTCCTCGACGAGCCCTCGCTCGGCATCGCCCCCAAGCTCGTCCAGGACATCGCGCGCTCGATCGTCAGCATCAACCGCGACGAAAAGGTCTCGGTGCTGCTGGTCGAGCAGAATTCGCGCATGGCGCTGCGCATCAGCCAGCGCGCCTATGCGCTCGCGACCGGCTCGGTCGCGCTCTCCGGAAACTCGGCCGACCTGCTCAAGGACGAACGCGTGCAAAAACTCTATCTCGGCGGGGAGCTCTGATGCGCCTCCTCGTCGTGAATCCCAATACCACCGCCTCGATGACGCAGAAGATCGGGGCAGCGGCGCGCGCCGTTGCCGCGCCCGGCACCGAGATCATCGCCGTGAACCCCGCTTCGGGACCGCCGAGCATAGAGGGCTACTATGACGAGGTCTTCGCCATCCCCGGGATGATCGGCGAAATGCAGCGGGCCGGGCCGGTCGACGGCACGATCATCGCCTGCTTCGACGACACGGGGCTCGACGCGGCGCGGAGCTTTTCGGCGGCGCCGGTGATCGGCATCGGGGAAGCGGGCTTTCATCTCGCGAGCCTCATCGCCGGAAAATTCTCCGTCGTCACCACGCTGTCGCGCTCCATCCCGGCGATCGAGCACAACCTCACCCGCTACGGCCTCGCCAGCCGCTGCGCCGGCGTACGGGCCTCGGATGTCGCCGTGCTGGAACTGGAGCGGCCGGGCTCCCCTGCCCGGGCCAAGATCTCGCGCGAAATCGACCGGGCGATCCACGAGGATCATGCCGAGGCGATCGTTCTCGGCTGCGCCGGAATGGCGGACCTCGCCGCGGAGCTGTCGCGGGAGCACGGCCTGCCGGTGATCGATGGGGTGACCGCGGCGGTGAAGCTCGCGGAATCGCTCAGCGTCCTCAGGCTCGCCACGTCCAAGCGCGGGGGGTATGCCGCGCCGCTCGCCAAGGCGTATACGGGGGAATTCGCGGGCTTCTCGCCCATTGACGAAGCATAAAGGAATTAACCTTCGTTGCCGGCCTCGCGCCGCGCTACCTCCGATTAAGCACGCGCGTTGGCGCCCGGATTAAGGTTGACTGCCGTAAATCATTGCCATGAGGCGGCCCCTTCTGTGATCTAGGATCGCAAGAAGACTTTCGGGGGCTCGTCATGTCGATCTGTGTTGCCGATGTTGCAACAGAAGAACTTGTGTCGTCGCGGCACAGGAGCAGCTTACTGCCGAAACTACTGGTCGGAACCGTGGCGCTGGGGCTTGCCGCCTTCGCGGTGAGTTTCGTGGTGCCGCTGGTCGGGCTGTTCGTGTTCGTCGCGCAATTCTTCGCCCACTAGGCCTTTCGGGGCCGGGCCACCAACTGGTCGATCGCTGTAACGCTTAAGGGGCGATCGGGGCCGGCGGGGCGGCGGGCGGTATGTCGGCCAGCGCCAGGGTAGCCGGCCCGGAGAGGTTGCCGATCGCCTGCGCGGGCGTCGCCGCGACCGCCGTGATGACATGTGCGGCGTAGAGTTCCTTGACCGTCGGGAACCACATTTCGGCCGGCTGGATCGAGACCGCGCGCTGCATGAAGGCCCGGTCGACGCCGTCGGTCGTGTACTGCATGACGCTCACCTCGTTGGCGAGCCAGGACATGAGGCCGGGCGCCGGCACGTCGGTGGTGAAGGCGGCGCCGTGGAAGCCGAGCCGCGCGCCATCGAGCAGCGTGCGGTGCCGGCCGGCGACGAAGATCCGGGTGCAGGCGGAAAGGCAGGATTGCGGGACGTAGGTGTCGAGCCCGCGCTCCCGGATCATCAGCGCCACCTGCTCGGCCGCGCCGAGCCGGCCGCCGGGGCTCGTCAACGCAATGGTGCTGATGGTTGGGGTCTTGTCGAGGACGGCCGCGATGTCGCGGTCGATGCCGAAGCGCACGCCGCCCGCAACGACCAGCATGGTGCCGTCGGCGGTAAGGCTGAGGCTATAGGAGGGAACGTCGGTATCGGCCTCCTCGAAGGCCGTCGGCTGCGTGCTCAGCTTGACCGGGTCTGCATCCTGGGTGGCAGCCGGCGCAACAGTGCCAAAACTGTGCGGCAGGCGGTCCTCGCCGGCGGCAATGGCGCCGACCGAAATGCCGCCCATCGCCAGCACGAGCAGAATGGCAACAAGCCTGCGGGACGATGACACCTCTGGCCTCCTCCAGTGGACCAAGTGGGCATCAGCCTGCCTTACATAGGGTGAACTGCCGCTGAACGCCGCGTACAGAAACCCCGCCTTCAGCCCCGCACCGCCCCGTCGAAGCGCTCGATCAGCGCCGCCATGCCTTCCCAGCTGATGCTCGCAAGCTCGCGCCGGTCTGATGGCTGCGGGGCGAAAGCGACCGTCAGTCCAGACTCACGCACCTTACCCACAATGAAAGATGCGCCGGCCACGGAGCGCAAGCCCTGGTGAAGCGAAAGCACGTCAACGGCCGCGTGCTGTCCTATTCCGGTCACAATGGGAATTCCGTACCAGTGGCTGACGCGGTCGTAGTGGATGTGCCCGGAGAGGATGCCGAGGATGTCGCGGCGCCCTGAGAGGAGGGTCGCGAGGCGGTGCGTGTCCTCGGCGGTGATCGACTCCCAGGCGGTGGCGGGCTCGTCCGGATCGAGCATCGGCGCGTGGTGCATCACGAGGAGTTTTCGGCGCGCCGGATGGGCGTCGAGCCGCTCCTTTAGCCAATCGAGCTGGCCCGGCTCGAAGCCGCCGCCGATCGCACCAGGGATGCTGGTGTCGAGCACGATGAGATGGATGTCGCCGATCAGCGCGTCGTGGTCATAGGGCGTGCCGCCCGCGTTCGACCGGTCGAGCATGACCTCATAGAAGGGCTCGCGGCGGTCGTGATTGCCCAGCGCGAAGAACACCGGAAAGCTCAGCGTTGCCTCGGCGAACAGCGCCTTCACGGCCCGGTAGCTCCCGGCATCGCCCCGATTCGTCAGATCGCCGCTCACCACCATGAAGGCGGGCGCCGGGGTGAGGCGCTTTACGTCGGCAAGGATGGCGCGAAGGTTGGCGGTTGTGTCCGCTTGAAGACCGGGATCGGGCACCGCCGGGTCACCCACGTGCAGGTCGGTGAGGTGGACGAAGGTCAGCTTCTCGGACATCGGCTGTTTCCGGCGGGGAGGATCGGGACGGCGGGGCGGCCGAAGGGACGGACGGCGAGGCCGCCCCTCAGCGGCGGCGGTGGGCCGCCCGCATCGCCGCCTCGAGGCACGGGGCCGAAGCCCGCCGGCCGGGCGCGCGCGTGAGACCGAAGCAGGCGGCCGACGCGTTGTCGAAGACGAAGGCGGCGCGGGGCCCGGCCGCCTGTTGCAGCGCCATCATGGCGACGCCCGAGCTCCCCTCATACTGCGCGTGGGCCGCGATCACGGCGTTGCAATCCTCCATCTGCCGCCCGTTGCGCGCGTCGTAGCAAGAGTGCACCGCCAGTTCGCCGCCCTTTTCCACCACCCGGTACTTGCCGGAAACGAAGAGCACGCTGGCGCAGGCCGAGCCGCAGAGCGCCTTGGCCGGAACCACCGTCGTGACGCCGACCCGGTCCATCACATCGGCCATGGCGAAGGCTTCGGCCACGACGCCGCCGGGGCTGTCGAGCAGGAGCCGCTTGGTGCCGGTGCGGTCGCGGGTTGCGAGGTCGAGGGCGGCGGCGAGCAACACCGCGTCGCCGGGCTCGATCACCCCTTTCGCGAGGACCGCCCGCTGGTGCTTGCCCGTCTGGAGCAGGCGGAAATCCATTGCCCCGGCCGCCGAAGGGGTTAGCGCGGCAAGGAGGAGCAGCGCGATTGCCCACAATCTTACGATCATCTCACCTCCGCCGGACGCGGGTGCCCGACCGCCGCCACTGCCGTCGCGGGCGAGCGGGCACCCAAGCGGACTATGCTGCCGCTCCCCGGTCGACCGCAATGCGGCATTCGTGAAATTCGTAGCCGCCGACGAGGTCGTTCCAGCGGATGTCGGGCGTGCCGACGAGGCGGAGCCCCGGCATCGCCAGCAGGCGGCCGAGAAAGATCGCGCTCTCCTGGAGCGCGATGAACGCGCCCGGACAGCGATGGCGGCCGTCGCCGAACCCCATCGCGGCGGCCCCGACCCTCGCATCGACGGCACGGTCCGGATCGAGGTGGAACGGACACCGGCCCACCGCCTGCTCGTCGCCGTTGGCGGAGCGGATATCGATCACGAACTCCTGGCCGGCATCCACATGGTGGCCGTCCGGCAGGTCGAACGGTTTCGTCGCGCGGCGGTAGAGCCGGCCGATCACCGGCTCGAGCCGCAGGATTTCCTCGAGGATGGCGCGGCGCTCGGGCTCGCCGGCCGCAACGAAGCGGTCGCGCAGCGGCGGACGCTCCATCAGGTGGAGCGCCGCAATGGTGATGAACTCGCGCGTCGTCACCATGCCGGCGGCGCCGAACAGCACGCATTCGGTGAGGATTTCGCTGTTCTTGTAGCCGACGGAGAGAAGGTGGGAGATCACGTCCTCGCCCGGCGTCCGGCGGCGCTGGCGGATATTGGGCCAAACGTCGACCAGGAAGAAAATGGCGAGCTTGGTCTGGCTGGTGACAATGCGCCAGACCAGTTTTGGCGACATCGGCAGCCCGACGGGCGCGTTGGAGAGGAAGCGCGCGATCCGGCCCGCCATGCCGGGGAAGAGATGGCGGGTGAGACCCACGATCTCGGCGGCAACGGTGACCGACATGTCCATCGCCATGAGGTCGAGACGGCCTTCGCCGCTCCTCTCGAGGCTGGCCAGCAGGCGGTCGGTCTCGCGGATGATGAGGGCCTGATAGTTCTCCTCGGCCGCGCGGGGGGCAAAGAACCGCGCCGTGGCCCGGCGCTGCGCCTGGTGCTCGTCGCCGTCCATGAACAGCATGGGCAGGCGCATCAGCGGGCTCTTGACGCGCCGCATGATGTCGGCCCCGAAGCCCGATTGCTCGACCTCGCCGCGCAACACGCCACGCGCTAACTCGTGGCCATGGATGTGGGCGGCGCCATGGGAATCGCGACTGTAGGGAGGTTGCGGCGACCAGCCGGCGAGGGCCGCCGTCTTGCGGTCGTCGCCGGCGGGGGGCGACGGGGCGGCAGGGTCGACGAGCTCGAGCATGGCAGGGCCTCCCTCGCGGGTCTGCTCGAACTCTAGCGCGTCGCGGCGGGAATTGACACCGCCTTGCGCGGGCCCTGCCCCGAGGACCGGCGGCTACCCTTCGTAGCTGTCGCGCAGCAGCCGATCGAGCAGCGTCACGCCGAACCCCGCGGCCCAACCGGCATTGGTTTCCGTCGCCGGGCCGCCGAAGGCCGTGCCGGCGATATCGAGGTGCGCCCAGGGCGTGTCCTTGATGAAGCGCTGCAGGAACTGCGCGGCGACGATCGCCCCGCCCGGCCGGCCGCCGACCTGCTTGATATCGGCGAAGCGGCTGTCGATCAGCTTGTCGTAGGCGGGGCCGAGCGGCATGCGCCAGACCTTTTCGCCCGTCGCCTGGCCTGCCGCGAAGAGGCGGGCCGCAAGCTCGTCATTGTTGCTGAAGAGCCCCGCGTGGTCGTGGCCGAGCGCCATGATGATGGCGCCGGTCAGCGTCGCCAGATTGACGACGAAGCGCGGCTGGAAGCGCTGCTGCGTGTACCAGAGCGCATCGGCGAGGACGAGGCGCCCTTCGGCGTCGGTGTTGTTGATCTCGATCGTCGTGCCGGACATCGCCCGGACAATGTCGCCCGGCCGGTAGGAGCTGGGGCCGATGCTGTTTTCAACCAGGCCCACCACGCCGAGGGCGTTGAGGCTTGCCTTGCGGCCGGCGAGGGCGTGCATCAGGCCGACCACGGCGGCCGCGCCACCCATGTCGCCCTTCATGTCCTCCATGCCGCCGCCGGTCTTGAGGTTGAGGCCGCCGGTGTCGAAGCAGACTCCCTTGCCGACGAAGGCGACGGGCGCCTCGCCCACCTTGCCGCCATCCCAGCGCATGACGGCCAGCCGCGGCGGGCGGGGCGAGCCCTGGGCCACCGCCAGGAGCGCGTTCATCCCGAGCTTTTGCATGTCCTCGGGCAGCAGGATTTCGACCTCGACGCCGCGCTCGTGCAGCTTTTCGATCTCGCCCGCAAACTCCACCGGGCCGAGGACGTTGGAGGGTTCATTGATGAGATCGCGGGCGAGCAGTTGGCCATCGACCACGTGCATGCGGTCGGCGATCGCGTGATCGACCGCGCCCTTCGAGTTGACGTGCAGCGTCACCGTCAGGGTCGGGGGATCGTTGTTGTCCTCGGCGGGCTTCGGCGCCTTGTATTTGTCGAAACGGTAGTGGCGAAGGCGGATTCCGGCCGCGATCTCGGCGATCGCCTGCGGGGTGAGCTCGGGCCCATCGAGCACCACGCCCACCCGCTCGACCTTGCCCGAAAGCTTGGCCAGCAACGAGCCGCCGCGGTCCGTGAAGGCGCTGAGGGGCGGCGAGCCCTCGGCCATCTTGCCGGCGCCGAGGACGAGGAGCGCCCGCTCGGCCGGGATGCCGGCGGGCGCCGGGATGGTCAGCGACTCGCCCGCCTTGCCGGTAAACTTCCCCGGCCCGGCGATGCGCGACCAGTCGATTCCCGTCGCCTGCCAGAGCTCGGCCGCGGCCCCCGCCGGGGGCTGGCCTTCGGCCGCATAAATCACGAGCACGTCGGCGGGCCGCACCGGCAGCGGGGCGGTCTGGATCACCAATGACTGGGGCATGGACGCGAGCCTTGCGGGACGAAAAGCCCCGTCACGGAGCTTCGATTGGTTGGGGCGAAGAGAGTTGACCGCTTCGGCGCCCGCGTCAATCCCGCAACAGTCGGCTGCATTTCCCGCACGGGGAAATGGTCTCGCCGGCGCGCCGCCTTGCCATCGACGCCGAACCTTCGCACTCTCGCCCCGGCCGGCAGCCGGGCACGCTCAAGAGGCCGCGGGGCCCCGGATTCTGCCCGCCCGCAACGGCCAAGGGAACTTCTATTTGAGTCGTCTCGGCGTCTATCTCATCCGGCTGTTCTCGCGCGAAGCGCTGGCGCTGCTCGGGGTGATGCTCGGCCTGCTGTTCCTCGTGCAGTGCCTCAAGATCTTCGACGTCGTCGTGGTGCAGAACCAGAATTTCTTCACCCTGATCGGCCAGGCGGCCCTCTCCATGCCGCCGCTCGCCATCGTCCTCGCCTATGTGTGCATGGGCATCGGCATCGTACGGGCGCTGGGGGCGCTGCAGGCCAGCTCCGAGCTCCACATCATCCACACCAACCGGCAGCTCGGTGCCCTCTTGGGTGGGGTGATGGTGTTCGCCGTGGTGGGCGCGCTGATCATCCTCTTGTTCTCCAATTTCGTCGAACCCTGGTCCAACCGCCGGCTCAACGACTGGGCGGCGAGCGTCGCCGCCGACATCGTGGGCCGCACCCTGATTCCGCACCGGGTGACGCAGGTCGTCCCGGGCGTCACGGTGTTGATTTCGGGGCGCGAAGGGGTCGGCAACATCACCGACTTCTTTGCCGATGACCGGCGGGACCCGGGCATGCGCCGCACCTACAGCGCCGCAACCGCCAAGGTGGGGCTCGGCACGGACGGGTACGTGATCGAGCTGCACGACGGCACGCTGCAGTATTTCTCGGCGGCCGGCGCCTTCTCCGAGATTTCGTTCAAGAAATACAATGTGGGCCTCAAGAAGCTGACCGAGCAGGTGGAAAACCGCGACAACCTAGCGGAAAGCACGAGCTGGGACCTGTTCAACCAGGCGCAGGCGGCGGGCGGCTGGTCGATGGACGTGCTGAAACGCCTGATGCAGCGCTGCTCGGAGGGGCTCAGGGCCATCGCCATGGTCGTCTTCATCGCCGCCCTGACGATCTTCCCGCACGCGCGGCGCGGCCGGGCCCGGTTTCCGCTGGAGCTCGTGCCGCTCATCGTCGCCTATGCCGACAAGACGATCACCGGCAGTTTCGGCGGGCCACTGCTCGGCTATTTCGCCGGCCCGATCGTCGTGCTCGGGCTCGGCCTCCTGATCCTGCTCCTCCGCCTGCGGCTCGTGCCCCTCCCCCGCCTCCGCTTGGCATTGCGGAGGGCGGCATGAACCGCATCGACTGGATCGTGCTCAAGCGCATCATGAGCCGCGTGATGCTCTCGATCACGCTCTTCTTCGGGCTCATCGCACTGGTCGAATCGATCGACCAGTGGCGATTCAACTACCTTTCAAGCGTGGGGGGCGTGCAGCTGGCTCTGCTCGGCATCGTCGTTTCCGCCGCGACATGGCTGCTCAAGGCGCTGCCCGTGGTCGTGCTGGTTGGAGCCGTGGTCGGCGTCGTCGATCTCCAGAGCCGTCGCGAGCTCACCGCCGTCAAGGCGGCGGGGGCCTCGATGTGGCACATCCTCCGGGCGCCGGCGCTGGCGCTCCTGGCGCTCGGGTTCGCGGTAACGCTCGTGATCGAGGATTGGGTCATCATCACCAACCGGGGGATCGAAGCGACCCTCCCCGGCGACACGAGTGGCCTCTCGTCGAATGGCGGCCTCTGGCTCGAGCAATACGCCAATGGCCTGCGCTACGTGCTGCAAGCCGAGCACGTCGTCAATCATGGGAAGGAACTGCAGCAGGTCTCGATCTACCTGCCGGACGGGATCAAGCAGGGCCGAATCGTCGCGCCGGTGGCGCGGCTCGTCGACGACGCCTGGTTCATGCCGAAGGCGACGCGGTACCTCGCGGGACCGCCGCCGCAGCAGCTCGAAAACTACGCCATCCCGACGGCGACGACCGCCGCGGACCTCGCCATCAAGATCACCAATACGGACGACATGACCTTCTACGAGCTCGGTGAATCGGCGCTGGGCAACGTCTCCGACCCCATTCTCAGGGCCGCGGTGACGACGCGGTTCCTGCGCCTTCTGGCGCTGCCCGGCCTCCTCGTTGGGGCTTTGTTCATTGCGTTTGCATTCACCGGCGGCTATCGACGAACCAACGGGTATGGCGTTCCGATCATCTATGCTATTTTGACGGGCTTCGTGGTGTTCGTGATCACCGAAATGGCAGATCGGGCAGGATCGGCCGGCGTGCTCTCGCCCACGTTTGCGGCATGCGGACCAGCGTTCGTGGCGGTCATCATTGGCCTCACGGTCCTGTTGTATAAAGAAGACGGTTGGGCGTGATGGGCGGGGGCCGCACCAGCAAGTTGACGAGTTTGGCCGTGGCCCTGGCGCTCGGCGCAACACTGGCCACAAGCCTTGGGGGGCCGGCACAGGCCGCGCAGGATACGCTGCTGCCGCCCGGCTTCTTCGAGCACACCCCCACGATCGGCAACGACAACATCGCGATCACGGCCGATACGCTCACCTATGACGCCGACAATCACCGCGTGATCGCCGTCGGCGACGTGCAGATCGACTACAAGGGCGACCGCATCAACGGGGATCGACTGGTCTTCGACCAGGTGACCCACACCGCCCATTTCGTCGGCGACGTCGTCGTCCATTCCGCCGATGGCCAGATCTACACCGGCACCGACCTGCAGCTGACCAACGCCCAGCAATCGGCGCTGATGCAGCAACTCACCCTCACGACCAAGGACGGGGCCCTGATCACGGCCGCCGACGGAGATTTCCACCGCGGCGACGATACCGTCCTCAACCACGCCACCTACTCCCCTTGCGGCGAGTGCATCGACTCCAAGGGGCGCCGCATCGGCTGGTCCGCCAAGTCGGTGCAGATGATCTATCACAAGAAGACCGAGACCATCGAACTCAAGCAGCCGAGCCTTTATCTCCTCGGCGTGCCGGTCGCCTGGCTGCCCTGGCTGTCGCTGCCCAACCCCTCCAAGCGCATCTCGACCTTCCGCATGCCCTCGGTCGATTCGAGCGATCAGTTCGGCTACCGCGTCAACGCGCCCTATTTCTGGGCTGTCGATGACGAGGACGACGTCATCCTCACGCCCTCGCTGATGTCGCGGCAGGGGCTGCTGATGGCGGGCGAATGGGACCACCGCTTCCCCAATGGGCGCACGGTCGTCCGCCTCTCGGGCATCTATCAGCTCGATCCCGGCGCCTATGCCGGAACGGTCGGCGACATCCGCTGGCGCGGCTCGGCCCAGACGGCGGGGCAGTTCGTGCCGCTCAAGGATTGGACGGTCGGGTGGTCGTACACGGCGTTCACCGACGCCGCCTATCTCATCGACTACCATTTCACCGATGCCACAAATACAGGCCTCGTGAACCAGGCCTATGCGACGCACCTTGCGGGCAACGAGTTCCTCGATTTCCGCGTCCAGCAATTCAACCTCCTCGGCAACGTGACCCAGGCGCAGCAGGACCGGCAGGCCAAGGCGCTGCCGAATGTGCACTACAGCAACGTGCTCTATTTGCCGCAGCAACTCGGCGAGGTCGACCTCACCGGCACGCTACTCGGGGTGCAGCGCGGCTCGGACCACAATCTCGGCAAGATCGGCACCGAGGGCGTCCAGTATTACGGCGGCTATGCCGAGTGGAAGATGCACGGGATGGCCGAAGCCGACTGGCAGAAGCGCTTCATCGCGCCGGGCGGGATCGCCGTGACGCCGTTCCTCGGCCTGCGAACCGACGTCACCTACTACGACGGCAAGACGACGCTCCTGCCGGGGACGCAGACGCTCTTCACCCCCACCCCGATCGCCGCCGTCGACGTGCGCTATCCCTGGATCGCGCGGAGCGACGGGGTGAGCCAGATCTTCGAGCCCATCGCCCAGCTCTATTACCGCGGCAGCGACACCACCGCGGTCGGCGTCAGCAACGACGACGCGCAGAGCTTCATCTTCGACGATTCCAACCTCTTCTCCTACAATCGCTTCTCCGGCAGCGACCGGCAGGAGACGGGACTCAGGGCCAATCTCGGCGGCCACTACCAGGTGAATTTCGCCAACGGCAGCTGGTTCGACGTCCTGGGCGGCCAGTCGTTCCAGCTCGCGGGCGCCAATGCGTTTACGGCGACCGACCCGGCGCAGGCTACGACCGGTCAGGGGCTTTCCTCGGACGCCTCCTACCTCGTGCTCGGCGCGAAGGGGTCGCCCTTCGACGGCCTCCAGCTCGGCACCAAGTTCCAGATCGACCCATCGGCGACGCAGATTACGCGCTCGGCGGTCGGGGGTACCTACAGCATCGCCGGCTACCACTTCGCCCTCGACTACCTCTACAACGCCGCCAATCCGGCGCGCGGCGTCGACCGCCAACAGCAGGAGGTCGCCGCCGGCGTCAGCGTGCCGCTCTGGGACTACTGGCGGGTGTCGACGCACGGCAGCTGGGATATCGCCGCCAACCACTGGCTCGACGTGGGCGGGGGCATCCACTACGACGACAGCTATCTGCGCTACGGCGCCGACATCGAGATGACCGGGCCGACCAACACCAACGCGAACGACGTCCGCTTCACCGGCTCGTTCTTCCTCTCCGGTCTCGGCGGCAGCGGCTTCTCCCACTAAGCTCTTCCCGCCGAAACGGATTTCCGCCGCATTTTTTGAGCAGACAACGGCGCCCGAGGGCCTATCTTCAGGGACAGGAATTCATGAAAGCGAATCGGACACTTATGCCCCGCCCTCTGGCTGGCCTGGCTCTTGCCATCTTCGCCCTGACCTGCGCCGTCCTGCCGGCTGCCGCGGCCGGCGTACGCCTGACGGTCAACGACACGCCGATCACCGATGTGCAGATTTTCCAGCGCGCCAAGCTGATGGGGCTCGAACACCATCCGGGCAACCTCACGACCGAAGCCACCAACGAGCTGATCGACGACGCGCTCAAGCTCCAGGAGGCCAAGCGCCTCAACATCAAGGTCACCGACCAGCAGGTCGAGGACTCCTTCCTCAACGTGGCGCGCAACCTCAGGCTGTCCGCGGACAAACTGACGCTGGTGTTGACCAGCGCCGGCGTCGGCGTCGATACGCTCAAGGATCGCATCCGGGCGACGCTCGCGTGGAACCAGATCACCACCAACGTCATCACGCCGCGCGTGAGCTTTTCGGAGGCCGATCTGACGCGCGAGGCCCAGGCCAAGCTCACCCCGGCCAATAGCTACGACTACATTCTCAAGCAGATTACGCTCCTCGGCAAAGCGCCGCGCATCGCCGACGCCAACCGCTACCGCTCCCAGTTCAAGGGCTGCGACAGCGCCGTGCCGCTGTCGGAGAAATTCACCGATGTGGCGGTGCTGGACGTCGGCCGGCGCCACGCGACGCAGCTGCCGCTGCCGATCGCCAAGGAGCTCGGCGACCTGCCTGTCGGCGGCATCACCAAGCCCCATCCGGATCCCTCTGGTACGGTCATGCTGGCCATCTGCAAGAAGGAGGAGGCGAAGGACCTCACCTTCATTACCAACCAGCTGCGGACCACCGAGGGCAACGACCAGCTGCAGCAGCAGACGGACAAGTACCTGGCCGACCTGCGGGCCAAGGCCAAGATCATCCGCCGCTGAGGCTCGACCCTCGATCAACGCGGGAAAGGCGCTGGTAACGAAGGGCGGCTTTCCTGCATGGACGGGGCCAGCGGCTCAGCGTAAAGACCGCTTCGGCACCACGCGCGACCGGCCAGGAAATGAGCGAGCACCCGAGCACACCGCTGGCCGTCAGCATGGGCGAGCCCGCGGGGATCGGGCCCGACCTCATCCTGCAGCTCTATGCGGATCGGGCGACGACGGGGCTGCCGCCCTTCCTCGTGTTCGGGCAGGCGGCATTCCTCCGCTCCCGCGCCCAGCGCCTCGGCCTTACCCTCGACGTCGCGCCCGCCCTGCCGCAGGAAGCGGCGGGCGTGTTTCCGACCGCCCTGCCGGTCGTCGATGTCGATGGCCTCGTCCCGGACAAGCCGGGCGAACCAACTTCGGTTTCGGCCCATCTCGTCATCAATGCCATCGCCGAGGCGGTGAAGGCGACGCTGACGGGCGCCTGCCGCGCGCTCGTCACGGGACCGATCCACAAGGCGGTGCTCTATACGGCCGGCTTCAAGTATCC
>DASZTU010000121.1:0-12387 GCA_035547975.1 Devosiaceae bacterium
TCGGCGAAGTGCACGGGGATCGCTTCCGCGGCCTCTTCCCTAGCCGATGCGCGCGATGATCGCGTCGCCCATTTCCCCCGTGCCGACGGTCTTGAAATTGGGCTGCGCGATATCGCCGGTCCGGTACCCGTCCCCGAGCACACCGGCAATGGCCGCCTCGACCTTGTCGGCGACCTCGATCAGTCCGAACGAATAGCGCAGCGCCATGGCGAAGCTTGCGATCATGGCGATGGGGTTGGCGATGCCGCGGCCGGCGATGTCCGGCGCCGACCCGTGCACCGGCTCGTAGAGCGCACGCCGCCGGCCCGAAGCATCGGGCGCCCCGAGCGAGGCGGAAGGCAGCATGCCGAGCGAGCCGGTCAGCATCGCCGCGGCATCCGAGAGGATGTCGCCGAAGAGGTTGTCGGTCACCAGAACGTCGAACTGCTTAGGATTGCGGACGAGCTGCATGGCCGCATTGTCCGCCAAAATGTGCTGGAAGCTCACGTCCGGGTAGTCGGCGGCGACCTGGTGCGCCACCTCGTCCCAGAGCACACCGGACTTCATCACGTTCTTCTTGTCGGCGGAGTGCACGAGCTTCCGCCGCGTCCGCGCGAGATCGAAGGCGACCCGGCAGATGCGGTCGATCTCGTAGGTCTCGTAAACCTGCGTGTCGACGGCCCGCTTCTGCCCGCCGCCGAGATCGGTGATTTCCTTGGGCTCGCCGAAATAGACCCCGCCCGTGAGCTCGCGCACGATGAGGATGTCGAGCCCTTCCACCACCTCGCGCTTGAGCGAGGAGGCGTCCGCCAGCGCCGGATAGACGATGGCCGGGCGGAGATTGGCGAAAAGCCCGAGATCTTTCCTCAGCCGCAGCAGGCCGGCCTCGGGGCGCTTGTCGTACGGCACCTTGTCCCATTTCGGCCCGCCCACCGCGCCGAAGATCACCGCGTCCGCCGCGAGCGCCTTCTGCATGTCGGCTTCGGAGATCGCCTCACCATGCGCATCATAGGCGCAGCCCCCGACCAGCCCCCGATCGGTCGTGAAGTCGGTCAGCCCACGCTTGTTGAGGTGCGCGACCAGCTTTTCGACCTCGGCCATGACTTCCGGGCCGATGCCGTCGCCGGGGAGGAGGAAAAGGTGCTTGGCCATGTCGCGCGCTCGCATCGGATAGGGGAAACGAGCGCCTGTTTAGCGATCCCTCCAAAGATACGAAAGCCGAAAATCGCCAAATCCGGCCGCCCCGGCCGACCTTAGGGGGACGGCTTCCAAAACGGCCCCGAGTGCTCCCGCTTGACGGATTGAGGCACCCGGATGGCTGGCCCAAATGCCGAAGCCGGCCGGACCTCAGTAGCTGAGGCGTGGCCGCCACTTGGGGTCGCGCCCCTCAGGCGTGCTGTCGAGGACGAGCCAGAGCGGGTTGCGCTCGATCGCGCCCCGCGGGTCCTGGTCAGGATCGGCCTCGGTCATCTCCTCGCCCCAGAAATGCCGGATGCGGCCGTCCCGGCGGGTAAACACATTGTAAGCGGGCACGTCGGCGTCCTCCGGATGCACCCAGTGACGGGTATAGTCACCCGAAACGTCGCTGTAGATGGGCATGTGCACCCAGCCCCGCTTCTCTTTCCACTCGATCAGCCGCTCGATCGGCGAGCGCGCGGTGAAGGCGATTCCGACCCGCTGCTGCAGGTCGGGAACGACGTGCTCCATCCCGCTCATGAATGACGTGCACATCGGGCACGGCGCCTTGCGCTGCGGCCCGAGCATGTAGCTATAGACCACCAGCGTCTGGTGCGGTCCGAACAGCTCCTCGAGGGTCACCGAGCGGCCGTCCTCGGCGACGAAACTATAGGCTTGCCCGAGCTCCGCCCCTGGCGGCAGGGCCCGACGCTGCTCGGCGACCCGCTCGATATGCCGCTTGAGCTCGATTTCCTCGATGAGCAGCGCCTGGCGCGCGGCCCGGTACTCGGCGGATTCCCCGATGTGGCGAATCGGATTGCGGGCCGCCTGATCGGCCGCCGGCTCGAGATGCTCGGCCATGCTCCACTCCCTCTCGCTTGACGAAATAAGTTGATATCAACAGAATGGGACATGTCAACCGATATCGCCTCCCCTTTCGCGACCACGCTCTTCATCCGCGACCACTGCCTGTGCCTTCACGCGCAACGGGCAGCGCGGACGCTGGCGCGCCGCTTCGACGCCGCCTTCCGGCCGCTGGGTCTCACCAACGGCCAGTTTTCGCTGCTCAACGCGCTCAATCGGCCCGCGCCACCATCGATGGGCGAGGTTGCGGCGCTCCTCGGCATGGACCGCACCACCCTCACCGCCGCGCTGAAACCGCTCGAGCAGCAGGGCCGCGTGGTCGTCGAGCCGGACAGCCGGGACCGGCGGCAGCGGCGCCTGCGGCTGACCGCCGCGGGCGCGGCCGTCCTTGCGGAAGCGACACCGATCTGGATCGCCGAGCACGCGGCGCTGGAGCGGGAATTGCCGCCGCCGGTCAGCGGCGACCATCTGCGGGCAGGCCTCGGCGCCCTGGCCGGCTTTGCGAAGTCCGTGGCGGCCGCGGCGGGGTCTTCGAGCCAGGCCTAGCTTGCGGACGCCCCGATCCGCGCCTCGACCTCGATCTCGACCTTCATCGCCTCTTCGATCATGCCGACGAGCAGCATGGTTGCCGCCGGCCGGATGTCCCGGAACACGGGGCCCACGGCCTTGACCACGTCGTCCACATAGGACCGGTCGCCGATGTAGTAGGTGACGCGGACCACGTCGGTCATGCTGGCCCCCGCCTCCTTCAGCGCCTTCTCGATCGTCCTGAGGGCGTTCGCCGCCTGCTCGCCGGCGCCCTCCGGCATCTTCATGACCGAATAGTCGTAGCCCGTCGTGCCCGAGACGTGCACGCGGTCGCCATCGACCACGGCCCGCGAGTAGCCGAACGTCGCCTCGAAGGGCGACCCGGTGGAAATGCGCTTGACCATTGTTTTACTCGCTCGGAGCGTTTCCAGCAAAAGTGGAAAGCGGTTTTGCGGTTCGCAAACGCGACAACAACCTAAGACTCGTCAGACCCAGGGCCGGCTTTCGGCCATCTTGTGCTCGAAGCCGGAAATGGCCGGATCGGCCTTGAGCGTCATGGCGATGTCGTCGAGCCCCTCGAGGAGGGTCGTCTTGCGCGACGGATCGATGTCGAAGTGGATTTCCCCGCCGTCCGGCCCGCGAATGGTCTGCGCCTCGAGGTCGATCGAAAGCGTCGCATTGGCGCCGCGCTCGGCATCGTCCATCAGGAGCTTCAGCTGCTCCGGCGTGACCTTGATCGGCAGAATGCCGTTCTTGAAGCAGTTGTTGTAGAAAATGTCGGCGAAGCTCGTCGAGATCACGCAGCGGATACCGAAATCGAGCAGCGCCCAGGGGGCGTGCTCGCGCGACGAGCCGCAGCCGAAATTGTCGCCGGCGACGATGATCTTGGCCTGCCGGTAGGCCGGCTTGTTGAGCACGAAATCGGGGTTTTCGCTGCCGTCCTCATTGTAGCGCATCTCCGAAAAGAGCGCCGAGCCGAGGCCCGTCCGCTTGATCGTCTTGAGGTACTGCTTGGGGATGATCATGTCGGTGTCGACATTGATGATCGGCAGGGGCGCCGCGACACCCGTCAGCTGGTTGAATTTTTCCATTCGAGAACCTCGCGCAATCGGGCGGTGTAATGAACCAGCGGGCGAGGCCGGTCAAGCATGCGCCCTACCCCGTAGGACCTCACCCCGAGCCTGTCGAAGGGCGAGGTCCGGTCCCCGAGCTTCCCCCGCACGCCCCTTGTGGGCCGGCGGCGGGCAGGATAGCCAACAAGGCGGCTCAGGGAGGACGACGATGACGCCGCACAATTCCGCTCAACCGGGTGACTACGCCGAGGCCGTGCTGCTGCCCGGCGACCCGCTGCGCGCCAAATGGGTCGCGGACAATTTCCTCGAGGGCGCGCGTGAAGTTAACGCGGTGCGCAACTGCCTCGGGTTCACCGGCACGTGGAAGGGCAAGCCCGTGAGCGTCCAGGCGACGGGCATGGGCCAGCCGTCGCTCTCAATTTATGTGCACGAACTTTTGAACTTTTACGGCGTCAAGACCGCGATCCGCATCGGTACCTGCGGCGGCCTCGGCAAAAACGTGCACGTCCGCGACCTCATCCTGGCCCAGGCGGCGACCACCGATTCAACCATCGTGCGCGATGCCTTCGGCGCCTATAGCTTCGCGCCGATCGCCGATTTTGGCCTCTTGAGCGACGCGGCACGGCGTGCCGCCGCCGCCGGCATGCGGGCGCATGTGGGCAACATGCTTTCCTCCGATATCTTTTATCACCCCGATGGACTCAAAGCCTATCAGACACTTATCGACCACGGGGTGCTCGGCGTCGAAATGGAAACGGCCGCGCTCTATACGCTCGCAGCCCGTTTCGGGGCCCGCGCGCTTTCGATCTGCACCATGACCGACGGGCTGGTCAGCAAGGAGGAGCTGTCGGCCGCCGAGCGCCAGTCTTCACTCGAGGATATGGTGAGGCTGGCCCTCGACGTAGCCGTAGAGGCGTAAAGAGCCGGGCAACGACCGGTAGAGCCCGATTATTTGTTCCCACCCCCCATTTTATTCGGTGGACGGGCATTGACCTCCCTCAAGTCGACACAAATCTGAACGAGTAGTTAAGCACTCCGGAACCGATCCGCGCGCCAAACATTACGTCCAGAGTAGAGGAGGGGTGTCTGAAGATGAATCATACGCAGACGTTGGTCCACCACCGTGACATCCAGAACTGGGTGGCGGCCCGCCGTGGAATGCCGGCGATTTCGCGCGTTCCGACCTCGACGGGTGAAATGCGGGCGCGCTTGGCCCTCAAGTTCGGCAAGCTTCGCTCGCGGCCCTCGGGCCTGCCCAACATCGATGACGGGATGAGCCCGGTATCGTGGGCGGCCTGGCTGGCGGAACTCGATCGCCAGCGCCTGGCCCTGAAAGTGTCGAACCAGAAGACGCCCGATTTCGAGTTCGTCGAGCGTGAGGAAGCCAACGCGGGCGAGCCGCTCAACTAATCGGTCCCTCTGCAGTTGCGGCAATCACCCAGGCCCGGCCCTCGCCGGGCCTTTGTATTTTGGATCAGCGCGCCGGCTCGAGTTCGATCACGTCGTGAAGCGATTCGAGCGCCGGCGAGGGTAATTCGAGGATGTAGTGGCGGGCGCCCGACGGGGCGGCGAGAAGGCAGCCGACGAGGTCGTGTTCCGGATTGTCGCCATAGCGGCGGGGCTTTTCGTAGCCGTAGTGGCTCGCTCCCTTGAACAGCAGCCCCTCGCCCGCCGGCGTGAGCGTCCCGGTGAAATTCTGCGAGCCCGAGACCTTGGCAAGGGTCCACCCCTCCGCGTCCGTTTTGATCGTGCACGCGAAATAACCATAGACGACCGACTGCAATCCCGCGATCTGGCTGCCGAGCTTGATCGTGCGGCACCGGTATTTCCCCGGCTCGACCGCGGAGAGCGGCCGCGGGCCACCCTCGAAGAGGCGGGCAACGACGCCCCCGACCTCGGCGTCCGCCTCGCGCTTCACCGCCGCGAGCCCACGTGCCCGGCTGGCCGGAAGATCTTTCAGCCGGCCCGCATCGTCGGCGGTCAGCTGCAGATCCGCAGGCGGCGCGCAGGGCGGCGCTTCGGCCTGGGCGCTGCCCGCGATCAGTAGGGCGGCGAGGCCGCCGGCAATGAACCGCACCTGTCCCAAATCGTTCTCCTGTTCTTGATTCTCGCCCGGGCGCACCCGATAGTTCAGGGACGCTTAGGCAAACCACGACGAAGCCCCCACCGACGAAGCCCAAGGAGCAGACAATGGCCCGAATCCTCCACAAGCGCGAGGAAATCCGCGACTGGGTCCTGGCGCGCGGGGGTGCCCCCATGCTCGAGGACCTGCCCGACGGCACCCACGACCAGATTCTGCTGCAGCTGACCTTTGGCCAGCACGCGCTCAATGCGGACGGCAATGAAGGACCGGACCGGGTGGTCGGATTCGAGCTGGCGAGCTGGGACGACTGGTTTGCCGAGTTCGACAAACAGCAGCTGGCGCTCAAGGTGAACGACGAGGTGCCGGGCCGGCTCGACCACGCTTATGAATTCGTCGCCCGCTCCGGGCATGGCACGACGACCGACGCCGCCCGGCAGCCTCCCGCCGGCAGCATCGCGGCGCCCGGCGAATACGATCCGCGCAACGACTGACCCGGCGGCCGGGCTTTATTCGTCGCGCGCCTCGGCGGCCGCTTCGATGGCCTCCATGTCGTCATCCGAATAGCCGAAATGGTGGCCCATTTCGTGCACCAGCACGTGGGTGATGATGGCGCCGAGCGTCTCCTCGTGCTCGGCCCAGTAGTCGAGGATCGGCCGCCTGTAGAGATAGATGCGATTGGGCATCTGGCCCGAGACCGGCGTGTCGCCACCCTGCGCCATGCCGATCCCGGTAAATAGCCCCATCAGCTCGAACGGATCCTCGATGCCGAGATCGTCGAGCGCTTCCTCCTCCGGGAACTCGGCGACGATGCACTCGACATCCCGCACGAGGTCGCGGAACGGCTGCGGCAGCGTCTCGAGGGCGGCCCGCGCCAGCGCATCGAACTCGTCGAGCGAAGGGGCGTAGCGGCCGGACCAGTCGAGGGGATTATCGGGCATAAGCTGCTCCAGATACGCCGGACCATTCCCTCGGCAGCGACGGGCTACCCTCGCGGCCACTCGCGGATATCGACGAAGTGGCCGGCGACAGCCGCCGCCGCCGCCATCGCGGGGGAGACGAGGTGCGTGCGGCCCTTGAACCCCTGCCTGCCCTCGAAATTGCGGTTCGAGGTCGAGGCGCACCGCTCCTGCGGCCGGAGCTTGTCCGCGTTCATGGCGAGGCACATCGAGCAGCCCGGCTCGCGCCAGTCGAACCCGGCCTCCTTGAAGATCTGGTCGAGCCCTTCCGCCTCGGCCTGCGCCTTGACGAGCCCCGAGCCCGGCACGACCATGGCGTTGACGCGCTCGTGCACCTTGTGGCCGCGCACCACGGCGGCGGCGGCCCGCAGATCCTCGATGCGGCCATTGGTGCATGAACCGAGGAACACGCGATCGATGCCGATGTCGGTGATCTTCGTGCCCGGTGTGAGGCCCATGTATTCGAGCGCCCGCCACTTGCTGGCGCGGCGGTTTTCGTCCTCGATGCGGTCGGGATCGGGCACCGCACCGGTGACCGAGACCACGTCCTCCGGCGACGAGCCCCAGGAGACGATGGGCGGCAGGTTCGCCGCATCGAGCTTGACCTCGCGGTCGAACGCCGCATCGGGATCAGAATAAAGCGTCCGCCAGTAGCGGAGCGCCATGTCGTAGGCCTCGCCCTTGGGCGCGCGCGGGCGTCCCTTGACGTATTCAAAAGTTTTTTCGTCGGGCGCGATGAGGCCCGCGCGGGCGCCACCCTCGATCGACATGTTGCAGACCGTCATGCGGCCTTCCATGGAGAGCGAGCGGATCGCCTCGCCGGCATATTCGAGCACGTGCCCGGTACCGCCGGCGGTGCCGATCTCACCGATGATGGCGAGGATGATGTCCTTGGCGGTGACGCCGGCGGGCAGCTTGCCGTCGACCGTCACGCGCATGTTCTTGGCCTTCTGCTGCAGCAGCGTTGGCGTGGCGAGCACGTGCTCGACCTCCGACGTGCCGATGCCGTGGGCCAGCGCGCCGAACGCCCCGTGCGTCGAGGTGTGGCTGTCGCCGCAGACGATCGTCATGCCGGGCAGCGTAAAACCCTGCTCGGGCCCGACGATGTGGACGATGCCCTGCCGACGGTCGAGCTCGTTGAAATACTCGACGCCGAACTCGCGCGCATTCTCGGCCATCGTCTCGACCTGGAGCCGGCTCTCGGGATCGTCGATGCCGTGCGACCGGTCGGTGGTCGGCACATTGTGGTCGACCACGGCGAGCGTCCGTTCGGGTGCGCGCACCTTGCGCTGGCTGACGCGCAGGCCCTCAAAAGCCTGCGGCGAGGTCACCTCGTGCACGAGGTGCCGGTCGATGTAGATGAGCGAGGTCCCGTCGGCATTGTCGGCGACGAGGTGATCGTCCCAGATCTTGTCGTAGAGGGTGCGGCCTTGGCTCATGTGATGCTCGTGAACAGCGGAAATTGCAGGCGGTTGCGCGGTCATAAGCCGCGCGGCGCGGGCCCGTCAACACGTGGCGCCGGCTCCGGCACCCAGCCCGGCCGTCTTCATGGCAGCAAGCAGGCACCCGGACCAGACCCGATCTTATCCCGGTATGAAATGCTTCCCGGCTCCCGGCACCAGGAGGCCCGCGTACCCGCCGCCAAGCTGGTGCCAAAAATTCGCGACTGACATACGCCTGCTGTCGCGCCGTTAAGCAATTGCGCCTATGGTGCGCGCAATACCGCGCCGGCAGCAGAGCGCCGGAAGCGGAGAGGCGGGTTGAAGGAATGGAAGCCGACGGCGAAACCCGTGGGGCAAAGACGCACGCAACGCTGATGGCGCGCGGCAAGGCGCTGGCCGCAACCGAGCCCAACTACGCGCGCTTTCTGCTCTATACCGTCCGCGCCACGGACCCGGACGACCTCGCCCCCTATAGCGCCGCGGTGATCGACGCCGAGCTCCGGCGCAGCTACGCGCTTTTGGAAAAGCGCGGCAAGGCCGGTCATTTCCTGCAGATTTCGCAGGCCGACGTGCTGGTGCTCGATGCGCCCGAGATCATCGACATCTTCGCGCCCGACATGCCGTTCATCGTCGACTCGGTCCTCGCGGCGATCCGCGCCAAGGGCGGCAGGGTGCGGCTGATGTCGCACCCGGTCCTGCCCCTCGACCCCGATTCCTATCGCGTGCTCAACGAGCCGACGCCGCACAGCCGGCAGGAAAGCTTCCTGCACCTCCATATCGATCCTATGCCCGACGATGCGGCCCGCGAGGCGCTGCTCGCCGAGATTCACGAGGTGCTGGACGAAGTGGCAGTCGTCGTCCGGGGCTGGCGGCCCATTCTCGAGCGCCTGCGCCAGCTGGTGCAGGACGTGCGCGAGAACCCGCCGCCCATCGACGCGGGCGTGCTGAGCGAAAGCATCCAGTTCCTCGGCTGGCTCGCCGGGCACAATTTCACCTTCCTTGGCCTCCGGGAGTACGCCCTCGCCAAGGATTCGCCGGAGCCCAAGCTCGAGCCGGTCGCCGGATCGGGGGTGGGGCTGCTCGAAAATCCCTATTTCCTGTTCCTGAGGCAGGGCACCGAATATGTCGAGATGACCCGGGAGCACGCGGCTTTCCTCGCCGGGCCGGAGTTCCTCCACGTCTCGAAGGCCAATGTACGGTCGCGCGTGCACCGGCGCGCCTACATGGACTATGTCGGCATCAAGACCTTTGACGCCAAAGGCCAGGTCGCCGGCGAAATCCGCATCATCGGCCTCTTTACGACGGCCTCGGCCAAGACCCCCAACGCCGATGTGCCGCTGATCCGCAAGAAGCTCGCGACCGTGCTCGAGCAGTCGGGCACGACGCCCGACAGTCACGCCGGCAAGGCCCTGCTGCAGGCGCTCGAGAGCTACCCGCGCGACGAGCTGTTCCAGATCGACGTCGGCGAACTTGCCGAGTTTGCCGGCGCCATCGCCGCCCTGCCCGACCGGCCGCGCGTGCGCGTGCTGCCGCGCATCGACCGCTTCGACAACTTCGTCTCGATCCTCCTGTTCATGCCGCGCGAGCGCTACAATTCCGACGTGCGCGCACGCATCGGCGCCTACCTTGCCGAAAAGTACGAGGGGCGGGTCTCCACCTACTATCCGCATTTCGGCGAGGGCGACCTCGCGCGCGTGCACTTCATCATCGGGCGTGACGGCGGCCCGACCCCGCGCCCCGACCGCGACGACCTCGAGCGCGACGTCCTGGCGCTGACGCGCGATTTCGGCGACCGGCTGGCCGACGCCGCCCCGGATCCGGAATCGGTCGAGGCCTACCGGCGGGCTTTTCCCCCGGCCTACGAGGCCTCGACGACGCCCGCCCAGGCCCTCGCCGACATCACCACCTTCCGCGGTCTCGGCTCGGGGGTGGCGCTCCACCTCCTGCCCGACCACGACAAGGGCCTGACCCTCCGCGTCTATCACGTCGGCTCGCCCCTGCCGCTCAGCGACCGGGTGCCGCTGCTCGAAAACTTCGGCTTCCGCGTCATCGACGAGGAGACGCACCACATCACCCCGAAGGGCGAGCCCGAGAACTACCTGCACGAGATGGTCCTCGCCCTGCCGGAGGGCGGCTCGCTGCGCGACGGCGTCACCGTGGCGCGCGTCGAGGAGGCGCTGCTCGCGGTCTGGCACGGGGAAGCGGAGAACGATCCCTACAACCAGCTGACGCTCAAGGCCGGTCTTGCGTGGGACGCGGTGACGGTGTTGCGCAGCCTCGGCCACTATCTGCGCCAGCTGGGTCTCGGCTTCTCGCAGCGCTACATCGCGGCAACCCTCGCCGCCCACACCGACGCCGCAACCGCCCTCATCGACCTCTTCAACGCCCGCCATGCGCCCGACTTTGCCGGCGACCGCGATGCGGCCGTCGAGGCGGCCCGCGCCGCCATCCATGCCGCGCTCGACCGCACGCAGGCCCTCGACGAGGACCGCATCATCCGGCGCCTGACCAACCTCGTCGAGGCGGCGGTGCGGACCAACTTCTACCAGCGCGATGGGCTGGGCGCCCGCCGTCCCGCGCTCGGCATCAAGTTCGACTGCCATCTCGTCGCGGAAATGCCCGAGCCGCGCCCCTTCCGCGAGATTTTCGTCTATTCGCCGCGCGTCGAAGGACTCCACCTGCGCTTCGGCCCGGTGGCACGGGGGGGCTTGCGCTGGTCGGACCGGCCGGAGGATTTCCGCACCGAGGTGCTGGGCCTCGTCAAGGCGCAGCAGGTCAAGAACGCGATCATCGTGCCGGTGGGGGCCAAGGGCGCCTTCGTGCCCCGCAACCTCCCCGCCGGGGGTCCGCGCGAGGCCATCCAGCAGGAGGCGATCGCGAGCTACCGCGTGTTCGTCTCGACCCTCCTCGACCTCACCGACAACATCGTTGCCGGGGCGGTTGTGCCACCCGCCAATGTCCGGCGGCACGACGGCGACGACCCCTACCTGGTCGTCGCGGCCGACAAGGGCACGGCGAGTTTTTCGGACATCGCCAACGCCATTGCGACGGAGCGCGGCTTCTGGCTCGGCGACGCTTTCGCCTCCGGCGGATCAGCCGGCTACGACCACAAGAAGATGGGGATCACCGCCCGCGGCGCCTGGGAAGGCGTGAAGCGGCATTTCCGCGAAATGGGGCGCGACATCCAGGCGGAGCCGTTCACCGTCGCCGGCGTCGGCGACATGTCGGGCGACGTCTTCGGCAACGGCATGCTGCTGTCGCCGAAAATCCGGCTCGTTGCCGCCTTCGACCACCGCGACATCTTCATCGACCCCGATCCCGACCCCACCATGAGCCTCGCCGAGCGGCAGCGGCTTTTCGGCATGGAGCGCTCCTCCTGGCAGGACTACAACCGTGCGATCCTCTCGACGGGCGGCGGGGTCTACCCGCGTTCGGCCAAAAGCATCGAACTCGCGCCCGAGGCGCGTGCGTTGCTCGGTCTCATCGCCGGCGAGCTGACGCCGCAGGAAATCATCCGCGCCATTCTGCGCGCCCCGGTCGACCTGCTCTGGTTCGGCGGCATCGGCACCTATGTCCGGGGCCACGACGAGACGGACGCCGAAGTCGGCGACCGGGCGAACGACGCGGTGCGCATCACCGGACGGGACATCCGCGCCAAGGTGGTGGGCGAGGGCGCCAATCTCGCCGTGACCGCGCTCGGCCGCCTCGATTTCGCCCTCGAGGGCGGCCGGATCAATACCGATGCCATCGACAACTCGGCCGGCGTCAATTCCTCCGACCTCGAGGTCAACATCAAGATCGCGCTGGGCGGGCTCGTCGCCGCCAACCGCATGACGCTCGAGCAGCGCAATGACCTGCTGGCCTCGATGACCGACGAGGTGGCAGCGCTCTGCCTGCGCAACAATTACCTGCAGACGCTCGCCCTGTCGCTTGCCGAACGGGAGAGCGCGGTGGCCCTCCCCGAGCACCGCCTGCTGGTCGAAAGCCTGGAGCGGCGCCACCTCCTCGACCGGGCGGTCGAATTCCTGCCGGACGAGGCGACACTCGATGCCCGCGCCACCGCCGGCCGCGGCTTCACCCGGCCGGAGCTCGCGGTGCTCCTCGCCTATGCCAAGAACTCGCTCCAGGCGGACCTCATCGCCTCCCCGGCCCCGGACGATCCCTATCTCGCCCGCGATCTCTTCGCCTATTTCCCGGCCCGCCTCGCGACCGAGCACCGAGAGGCGATCGAGACGCATCGCCTCCGCCGCGAGGTGATCGCGACCGTCCTCGCCAACGCCATGATC
>DASZTU010000122.1:0-11008 GCA_035547975.1 Devosiaceae bacterium
GCGCCGGTCGCGCCGCTCGTGCCCTTGCCACCGTTCGTGGTGCTGGTGTTGGCCGGGCCATTGTTTTTGGCCGGCCGGCACTTGCCCCTAGACATCTCCTCGCCCGCGGGGCAGGTGGCGCTCGCCCCGTTACCGCCCGACTTCGCGTTCGTGCCCTGGCTCGTGGCCGCCCCGGCAGCGGCTCCCGCCGTCCCCGGGGTGGCCGCATTCGCTCCGCCCGGCTGCGACTGCGTCGAATTGCCGCCGGCGCCGGCCGTCCCGCCGGCATTGGCTCCGGCGCCGGCATTTTCACCCACCCCCGTGCCGTTTGCCCCGCCGGCGGTACCGTTCGCCGCGGCGCCCGCCTGCCCCTGTCCGCCGGCGGCTGCGCCGGCGGCCGGGGCATTCCCCTGGTCGCTGGGCGTGGCCGGGGTCATCGTCGCGAGCTTCTGCTTGGCCTCCGTCGGCTGGACGGCCTGCTGAGGCGCCGCATCCTTGGAAGGCGGCGGCAGCTTGGCGTCAAAGACCTGGATCGTCTGGTTCTGCACCTGCGTGGTCGTCGGCGGCTGGTTGGTCGTCTCGACTTTCACCGGCTCGACCTTCTGGTTGGTCTGCTGCTCGATGAAGTTCACGTTGATGACGTTGTTGACGACGATGTTGTTCTGCACCACCACCGCGCCCACATCGCGTGTCCGGCGATAGACGTCGGGCTGCTGGCTGCCGAAGACGATGGTCGTGCTGAGCCGCGGCTCGAGGAAGTGGCGCGTCGGCACAAAAACCCATTCATCCCGGGGCACGTCGGTCTTGGCCACGGTGACCCCGACGGCAAAGCCGCTGCCGTGCGGGGGCAAAGGCGCCCAGCCGACGTAATCGTTGCTGCGCCGCCAGGTGACCCAGGCGGGGGCCCAGACATTGCCCGGCACCCAGCACCAGCCGATGTCGCGGTCGCGATACCAGCGGCCATAGTGATAGACCGCCCAGGCAAACGGCTCGTCGGAATCGAAATACCAGCCGCGATCGCTGAGATACACCCAGTGGCCGTGCGTGTAGGGGGCCCATCGCGCCTCGACGCGCGGACACCAGACGTAGTCGTATCGGCTGCTTTTCACCCAGACGCCGCCCTGGGAGAGCCGGTCGAAGAAGATGTTGAACGATACCTGCGCCTGCTGCGCGTGGGCGGGCGCCACGAAACCGGCGACGCCGATGGCCGGCGGGGCCAGGAGCAGCGCTGCTGCCATCGCCGTGCCGATAAGCCTGGTCTTGAACATCATCGCATCCTTTCTTGACGCCCCGGAAAGGAATGTCCGTTGCGCCACCCCGTTCCGCCGGCGGATTGCCGCGGTCCCTCGCCCCCCACGCCGGCCGGCGCGCATTCCGCAAAGCGCGTTGCGCTCGGGGCGCCGACTGCCTAGCAAGGGGAAGCAGCAATTCTTTGCGGACAGGGTGGCCCGTGGGCGCGCATGTTCTCCTCAGGGGCGGTTCGGTCTTCACCGGCACGACCGTCATCGAACAGGGTTTCGTCGAGCTCGATGACGGGCGGATCGGGCGCGTCGGCGCGGTGCGCGACCTCACCGGCACGCTCGAGGCCGAGGTCGTCGATACGGTCGGCATGACCGTGCTGCCGGGCCTCATCGACACGCACGTGCATGTGCTCCACCAGCCGCACCTCCTCAAGCTCTCGGAAGGCGCAGCGGCCGTGTGGGGCGCGCGCGCCTTGCTCGACGCGCTGCGGGCCGGGGTGACCACGGTGCGCGACCTCGGCACCCGCTCGCCCGCGATCTTCGGGCTGAAGGCGGCGCTCGCGGCCGGTTACGCCGAAGGGCCGCGTCTCCTCGCGGCCGGCGCGGCCCTCGCCATGACGGGCGGCCACGGCTGGCATGAGCTCAGCGTCGAGGCGGACGGCGCCGAGGCGCTGCGCCGGGCGGCGCGGCGGGAACTCAAGCGGGGCGCCGATGTCATCAAGCTCATGGCGACGGGCGGCGCCGGCACGCCCGGCCAGATGCCCGGCTCGCCGCAGCTGACGCGAGCCGAAATGGCCGCCGCGGTCGACGAAGCGCATCGGGCCGGCAAGCCGGCCGCCGCGCATGCGCTCGGCACGGAGGGCATCGTCGCGGCTGTCGAGGCGGGAGCGGATTCGATCGAGCACGGCGTCTACCTCGACGACCGCGCGATCGAGCTGATGCTCGCCAGGGGGACGGTGCTCTGCCCGACGCTCTCGATCTATCGCCGCATCGTCGAGCGGGGTCCCGCGGCCGGCGCGCCGGATTTCATCGTCGAAAAGAGCCGGGCGATCGTCGGCCCGCATCGCGAGAGTTTTGCCAAAGCGGTGCGCGCCGGGGTGAGAATCGTCTGCGGCACCGACGCCGGCGCCGCCTACCATCCGGTCGGCGACCTCGTGGCGGAAATGGAAATGATGGCCGAGTACGGCATGCGCCCGCTCGACGTCCTTCGCGCCGCGACCGCCGATGCGGCCGCCGCCTGCGGCATCGGGCAGGAGACCGGCACCCTGAGCCCCGGCCGGGTGGCCGATGTGGTCGTCGCACCCGGCGATGCGTTGTCCGACCTCAGGGTGCTGCGCGCGCCCCGTCTCGTGTTCCGGGCCGGCAGGCGCGTGCTTTAGCCGGCAGGCTCCAGGGGGCTCGCTACGAAGGCGCAGGCGCGCTCCGGGCCAGGCGCGACTGGATCAGCACCACGACCAGCAGGAAAGCGCCGCGGATGACGCTCTGCCAATAGGCGCTGAGCGAAATCCAGCCCATGCCGTTCTCGAAGTTGAGGATGTTGAAGAGGATGCCGAGGAGCAGCACACCGGCAAGGGTGGTCACCACCGAGCCCGAGCCGCCCGTCAGCAACGTGCCGCCCACCACTACCGCGGCAATGGCAAACAACTCCCAGCCCACCCCCTCGATCGGCTGGCCGGCGCTGGTCTGGGCGGCAAGGATTACCCCGGCGAGGCCGGCCAGTCCCCCGCTCGCCAGATAGACGATGAATTTCACGCGATCTGTCCTGAGCCCCATCAGCCGGGCGGCGTCCTCACCGCCCCCGATCGCGAGCACCGTCCGTCCGGTGCTGGTGAAATTGAGAACGATCGAACCCGCGATGTAGGCCGCCGCGGCGATCAGCGCCGGGATGGGCAGGACCCAGAGCTTGCCCTGGCCGAGCATCGCAAAGGACCGGTCATAGGCCCCGACCGTCTGGTTGTTGGCGAGGAGGAGCGCGCAGCCGCGCGCCGCGAGCATGGTCGCCAGCGTCGCAATGAAGGGCATGAGGTTGAGGCGGGTGATGAGGACGGCGTTGACGAGGCCGGCGGCAAGGCCGACGGTGATGCCCGCCACGAGGCCGGCGACCGGCCCGTAGGAACTGGCGAGCGCTGCGGCAACGCTGCCGAGGGCGGCGACAGAGCCCACCGAGAGGTCGATGCCGCCGGTCATGATCACGAAGCACATGCCGAGCGCCACGAGCGCGAACATCGCGTTGTAGCCGAGCACGGTCGTGACGTTGTAGAGGCTGAGGAAGCGGTCGTAGCGCAGGTAGCCGAAGAGGACCAGGAGCGCGAGCGCGACGAGGACGCCATAGGTGCCAACGAGGCGGATGAAGCGTGCCCGGTTCATCAGCGGGCCCGATTCTGTTGCTGGAGCCACACGGCGAGCGCGATGATCGCCGCCTTGATGACCTGGGCCGCGGCATCCGGCACGCCGTTCGCGAGCAGCGTATAGCGGACGAGCTGGATGGTGAGCGCGCCGAGGAGGGTACCGACGACGGTCGCCCGGCCGCCGCTCAGCGAGGTGCCCCCCACCGCGACGGCCGCGATGGCGTCGAGCTCCATCCCGAGGCCGACGAGGTTGGCGTCGCTCGATGAGTTGATGGCGATCACGATGAGCCCGGCGAGGCCGGAGCAAAGGCCGCTGATGGCATAGACGGCGAGCTTCACCCGCGCCGTTGCGATGCCGGAAAGCTCGGCGGCGCGCTCGTTGCCGCCGATCGCGAGAATGCTGCGGCCGAACACGGTACGGCGGAGCGCGAGGGCAGCGCCCGCGACCAGCAGCACCATGATCATCACCTGCACCGGTATCCCGAACGGCCGCGCGAGGCCGATCCACTGGAACGCGGGCTCGGTGAAGGTCTGGAGGTTGCCGTTGGTCACGACCTGCGCGATGCCGCGCCCGGCGATGAAGAGGACGAGGGTCGCGACGATCGGCTGGATGCGGAAGCGCGCGACGAGCCAACCGTTGAAGAGGCCGAGCACGCCCGCAACGAAGAGTGCGGTGAGGATCGCTGCCGTGACCGCGAGCGCGATCGGGATCGACCGGATGCCGAAGATCATGGGCGCCAAGGCACCGGCGATCGCCATCAGCGACCCGACGGAGAGGTCGATGCCGCCCGTTGCGATGACGAGCGTCATCCCCACCCCGACGATGACGATGGTCGCAACCTGGGTCAGGTTGACGTTGAGGGTCTGCACGGAGACGAAGTTCCGCGTGAAGAAGATGTTGAAGAGGACCAGCAGCGCCAGCGCGATGAGCGCGCCATAGCGCGTCAGGACCTCGACCACATCGAGTCCCGCGCGGCGGGCCGTGGCAGCGGGCTTGAGGGCGGTATCGCTCATGGGCCACCCGCCGGTGCCGGGGCGCCGTGGGCCATTGCCGCCAACACCTGTTCCTCGCTTATGGCATCGCCTTCCAGCTCGGCGACGCTGACGCCGTCGCGCAAAACGAAAATCCTCGTTGCGCCTTCGATCACCTCCTCGAGCTCGGACGAGATCATCAGCACGCCCAGTCCTTCGTCCGCGAGCCGCCCGATCAGCCGCTGGATCTCGGCCTTGGCGCCGACATCGACCCCGCGCGTGGGCTCATCGAGGATGAGGAGTTTCGGGTTCATCGCCAGCCAGCGCGCGAGCAGCACCTTCTGCTGGTTGCCGCCCGACAGTTCCTTGACCTTCTGGTTGGGGCCGGAACACTTGATGCCGAGCTCGCGGATGAACCGTTCGACCAGTTCGCGCTGCCGGCCCTCATCCACGATGCCGTGCCGGCCAAGCTGCGGCAGCAGCGGCAGCGTAAGGTTTTCGGCGACGCTCATTTCGGGCACGATGCCCTCGGCCTTGCGATCTTCGCTGAGGAAGCCGAGGCCGGCTGCGATCGCGTCGGCGGGCCGGCGCGGCGAAAACGGCGCGCCCTCGAGGCGCATTTCGCCGGCCCTGACGCGATCGGCACCAAAGACGAGCCGGGCGGTCTCGGTGCGGCCGGCGCCGAGGAGTCCGGCAAATCCCACCACCTCGCCGCGGTGGATATCGAAGCTCACGTCGCGGGCGCCGCTGGCGGCGGCGAGGCCTTTCGCGGCAAGGATGGCGCCGCCTTCGGTTCGGCCCTGATGGCTGGCAAAGGCCGTTGCATGGCCCTCGACGCGGGCGACGTCGCGCCCGAGCATCAGCGAAACGAGCTCGAGCTTGTCGACTTCGGCCATCGGCGCGGTGCGGATCGTTCGCCCGTCGCGCATGATCGTCACGCGGTCGCAGACCTCGTAGAGCTCGTCGAGCTTGTGCGAGACGAAGATCACCGAAACGCCGCTCGACCGGAGCTGCCGGATGACCCGGAACAGCACCTCGACCTCGCGCTGGTCGAGCGAGGAAGTCGGCTCGTCCATGATCACGAGGCGGGCCGAAAAGCCGATGGCGCGGGCAATGGCGACCATCTGCTGGGTCGCGGTGTTGAAATCCCCGAGCGGCCGGCGCACGTCGACCTTGATCTGGAACTGCTGCAGCAGCCGCTCCGCCTCGGCGTGCATGGCGTTCCAGTCGAGGAGGCCATAGCGGCGGCTCTCCCGCCCGAGGCAGATGTTTTCGGTTACCGACCGCAGCGGCACCAGGTTGATCTCCTGGTAGATGGTGCTGATGCCCTTGCGCTGGGCGTCGTGCGGCGAACTCGCGGTGAACGGAACGCCCCCGAACGTGATGTCGCCGGCGTCACGCCGATGATAGCCGGTAAGGACCTTGATGAGGGTGGACTTGCCCGCGCCGTTCTGGCCGATAAGGGCATGCACCTCGCCTGAGCCGATCACGAGCGAGCTGCCGGAAAGCGCGACAACCCCGGCAAAGTGCTTGTCGATGCCGCGCATCTCGAGCAGGGGAGGGGCGGCGGCTGCGGACGAGTTAGGAGTCATGCCGGTCGGCTCCGCGCAAAACCCTCTCCCGCCGGGGCGGGAGAGGCGCGATCACGTTAGCGGCTCAGAACGCCAGCGCGAAGTCCTTCTTGGCATTCGAGGCATCGAAGAACGCGTCTTCGTTCTTGATGAAGGGCGGGATCTGCTGGCCCGCCGCATAGGCCGCCATGGTGGCGAACGCCTTTGGCCCGAACAGCGGCGAACAGGCGCAGATGCAGCCGATCTTGCCGTCGATGATCGCCTGGACGCCGTCCTTTTCGCCGTCGATCGACATGATGAGCACATCCTTGCCCGGCGTCTTGCCGGCCGCCTCGAGCGCCGCGATCGCGCCGAGCGCCATCTCGTCGTTGTGGGCGTAGATGATGTTTGCGTCCGGATGTGCCTGGATCAGGGTCTCGGCGACCTGCCGGCCCTTGTCGCGGGTGAAGTCGCCGTCCTGCGACGCGACGATCTTGAAGTCGGGATGCTTGGCCACGGCCGCATCGAACCCCTTCTTGCGGTCCGTGGCCGCCGAAGCGCCCGTCGTACCCTCGAGCTCGATGATGATGCGCTTGTCTCCCGCATGCTCGAACATCCAGTTCGCGACGCGGGTCGACTCCTCGATGAAGTCGGAACCGATGAAGGTGACGTAGTCTTCGCCGGGCTTGGCCATGGTGTGGTCGACGTCACGGTCGATCAGGAATACCGGGATGCCGGCCTCCTTGGCCTGCAGGATCACCGGCACCAGCGGCTTGTCCTCGCGCGGCGGCAGGAAAATGGCATCGACCCCCTGCGCGATCATCGACTGCACGTCGGCGGCCTGCTTGGCCGAGGAGCTGGCGGCATCCGTGTAGACGAGCTGATAGCCGAGGCGCTTGGCCTCGTCCTGCATGCTCTTGGTTTCGGCGATGCGCCAGGGATTGTTGCTCTCCGATTGGGCGAAGCCGACCTTATACGTGTCCTTCTTGGCGAGCGGCGGCGTGCTCGCGAAAGCTCGGCTGCCGAACACTGCGGCAGTGCCCGCTGCGGCGGCGGAGGCAAGCAGGAGCCTGCGGCGATTGATGAGCATGAATGGTCCTCCCTTCGAGGGTTGATCGGCTGAAGCCGGGTTATTCAGTCCCCCGCTGCGCGCGGGGCCGTGCTTGAAGGCCTTCAGTTCAATGGCGACGCCATCTCCTCCTTGCTGGTGGAACGATCGGAGCCGGCGTCGTCGCTCGCAACGCCATCGAGAATGAAGCCGGCGCAGCGGTCGCCCAGCATCATGGCGGGGGCCGCGGTATTGCCCGAGTTGATGTTGGGACAGGCGGACATGTCGGCGACGCGGAGATTATCGATGCCGCGCACCCGCATCGCGGCGTCGAGCACGGCCATGCGGTCCCCGTCGGCCCCCATCCGGCAGGTTCCCGCCGGATGATAGTTGGTCTTGACCATCCGCCGGCAGTGGTCGGCCATCGCCGCGTCGCTGAGATCGGCCGGATCGGGCCGCAATATGCGCTCGATGCGGTTGCCGAGCGGCGGATTCTGGAAAGCGCGCAGGAAATAGCGCTGGCCGGCGATCATCATCGCGAGGTCGTCCGGGTGCTTGAGGAGGCCGGAGGAAACGATCGGCATTTCGGCCGCATCGGCCGATCGCAGCTTCACCGAGCCGCGCGATTTCGGCTTGGTCACGACCGTCGTGATGGTGACCCCGTAAGTCGGCTCGATCAGTTTGAGGAGATCGCGGTCGAGATAGACGAAGGGCACGCAGAACGCCTGCACCATGGGCTCGGCGTCGGGATCGATGGGATTGACGAAGGCGCCCGCCTCGACGCCCGCCGAGGTGACGACGCCTGTCCCGAAGAGCTTGAACTGGATGCCGTGGACGATCATCCGCCAGCCGTCGGTGTGGGTGAAATAGCCGTAAGGACCGTTGGCCGTCGCGAGGATCGGGACTTCGGGATGGTCGATGAGGTTCTCGCCCACGCCGGGCAGGTCGGCGACGACGTCGATCCCGTGGCCCCGCAGCTGTTCGGCGGGGCCGATGCCGGAGAGCATCAGCAGCTTCGGCGAAACGAGCGCACCGGCGGTCACGACGATATCGCCGGCGGCCCGGGCGGTGTGCTCGCCGGCGCGGTCCCTGTAGGTGACGCCGGTGGCGCGGCCCTGCTCGACGACGATCCGGCTCACTTCCGCCTGGAGCTTCAGAGTGAGGAGGGGGTTCTTGAACAGCGGCTCGATGAAGGCATAGGCAGCGCTCAAGCGCTTTCCGTGCCGGTTCATGAACTGGTAGAAGCCGACGCCCTTCTGGGTCGGCCCGTTGAAATCCGGCGTCAGTGGCAGGCCGAGCCCCTGCATCGTCTGCACGAACCAGCGGGACACGTCGTCGATGTGCCCCGGATCGGAGACGAGCAGCGGCCCCTCGCTGTTGTGCCGCTCGTCGTAGAGCCGGTTGTTTCCCTCCATGCCGCGGAAATGCGGCAGCACGTGCTCCCAGTCCCACCTCACGCCGGCATTGTTGCCGCGCAGCAGGTCGTCCCATTCCTGATAGTCGGAGGGGCGGCCGCGCATATAGACCTGGGCGTTGACCGAAGTGCCGCCGCCCAGCACGTTGCCCTGCGGGATGTCGTGCACGCGCCCGCCGAGCTGCTCCTGCGGCGTCGAGTGGTGGTACTTCATGTACTTGCTGCCGTTGATCATCTTGAAGATGCCGGGCGGCATATCGAGCAGCGGGTGGTGGTGCGAATAGCCCGCCTCGAGCAGCAGCACGCGACGGCCGGCTTTCACGAGGCGTGCCGCCGCGACACAGCCGGCGGCGCCCCCGCCCACGACGATGTGGTCGTATTCGTCAGTCATTGCTGTCACCTGAAGGAGGAGCGGGCGGCGCCGGGGCCGCGAACGTGCCGCGCACATATTCCCAGGCTGCCGCGAGGTGGCTTTGGAGCGCGCGTTCCGCAGCCTCGGGGTCGCGCTCGACGATCGCCTCGCAAATGTCGCGATGGCTGAGATAGTTCACCTGATTGCGCTCGGGCGAGCGCAGCATCCGCTCCCAGTGCGGCGCGAGCCACGACGTAAACGCCTTGTGCACCGAAGGGAAGACGGGATTGCGCGGAACGTCGTAGAGCACGGCGTGAAAGGCGACATCCGTCGCGTAGAAGCGGGCGGAGTCGGGGATCGCGTCGTGGTTGGCCGCGAGGGCCGCGCGGAGGGCCGCGATGTCGTCCTTGCGGGCATTGAGGGCGGCATATCGCACCAGCGCGGCTTCGAGAAACACGCGGGTGTCGTAAAGATTCTTCACCCCGCCGCTCGCCGACAGGAGGTGCCCGACGACTCCGCCGATCGCCGACAGCGCCGCGTCGTACCCCGGGCGCCGCACCACCGGACGGAAGCGGTGCCGGGCCTCGACGAAGCCGCGGCTGGCGAGGCGCGCCACAGCTTCGCGCACGACCGTCCGGCTGATGCCGAGCTCGGCCATGAGCTCACGCTCGGCCGGCAGATAGGCCCCGTCCGCCAGCTCCCCGGAAACAATCCGCGCCTCGAGGCGCGCCGCAACGGCATCGGCCGCCCGCTGCCGGGCAGCCGGCGAAACAGCTCCCATTTCTGGCACGGCGTTTTCGAGCATCGGTCCTCCCCGTCCGGTACCACGCTGTTTTTGTCAAACAGATCGGACGAGAGTGCAAGGGGTTTCTGGTTTTAGTCGTACCAGATTGCCGCAAGCGATGGCCTCGGACGCAAAGGTGCGACGAAGGAGGGTTGACTTGCCGCCCCGGTCGCGGCTTCTCTGGCCGAAGTTGTCCGACCAAACCCGAGAGATTGACATGCTGGAGCAGTTGCTGGCGAAGGGCTCTGGAGATAGGCCCGCCCGCGGCCTGATGTTCATTGACGGTCGGTGGACGACGGGCTCGGCGACAGGGGTGACCGAGATCGAAAACCCGGCCGACGAATCGATCGTGGCGACGGTTCCCGAGGGCAGTGCCTCAGATGCCGTGGCGGCGCTCGAGGCGGCGAAGCGCGCCCAGCCGGGCTGGGCGGCCTTGCCCGCCCATGAGCGCGGCAAGGCGGTTGGCGCCCTCGCCGATTCGGTGCGCGAGAACGCCGACGCCCTCGCACGAATCGTCGTGGCGGAGCAGGGCAAGCCCCTCAACCAGGCGCTGGGGGAGATCGGCGCGACCGAGACCTTCCTTCGCTACGCCGCGGAAAACGCGCGCCGCATCGAGGGCGACATTTTTCCCTCGGACAGCCGCAACGAGGAAGTCTGGATCCGGCGGGTCCCTTACGGAGTCGTCGTCGGGCTCACGGCCTGGAACTATCCGGCGGCGCTGGCCGCGCGAAAGATGGGGCCGGCGCTCGTCGCCGGAAACACATTCGTGCTCAAGGCGCACGAATTCACGCCGCTTTCGGGTCTCGCCATCGCTTCCCTGGCTGAGAGGGCCGGCTTCCCGCCCGGCGTCTTCAACGTTGTGACGGGTCTCGGCCGCAGCGTCGGCGAAGCGCTCGTCACGAGCCCCCTCTCCGACCTCGTGACGATGACCGGCAGCACGCGCGCCGGCAAGGAAATCTACCGGGCGGGCGCGGAGCGGATCAAGATCATCCGGCTCGAGCTCGGGGGCAAGGCGCCCTTCATCGTCATGGACGATGCCGATCTCGACGCCGCCGTCGAAAGCGCCATCACCGCGCGGTTCACCAATTGCGGTCAGATCTGCACCTGCAACGAGCGGATGTACCTGCACGAGCGCATCGCCGACGCGTTCCTCGAAAAATTCCTCGCCCGCACCCGCGAACTCACCATCGGCGCGCCACTGAGCAATCCCGATATCGGACCCAAGATCAGCGGCCCGGAAGTGGAGAAGGTTGCCGCGATCGTCGCCGATACGGTCGCCGCCGGTGCCGAGGTGCTGCTCGAGGGCGGGCGACTGCGCGA
>DASZTU010000123.1:0-13976 GCA_035547975.1 Devosiaceae bacterium
CATCGGCGCCGTCCACGACGTCTCGTCCTCGCGCGGCACGGAGGGGTCGATCCTGAGGTCGGAGAAGGTCAGTTGCTCGCAGGGCGTCGTCGCATCCTTCCAGCGGGCGTACTGATACGCCTTGTCGTCCCGGAATCCGGCGACGTGGGGCCAGCCGTAATTGCCGCCGGGCTCGAGGATGTTGATTTCGTCGTCCGTCTTGGGCCCCTGTTCGGAGGCGTAGAGAGTGCCGTCCGGCGCGAAATCGATGCCCTGCATGTTGCGGTGGCCGTAGGTGAAGATATGGCTGCGCACCCCCTCGATCACCGGGTTGTCGTCGGGGATCGAGCCGTCGAGGTTCAGCCTGAGCGACTTCCCCTGGTAGGCGAACCAGTTCTGCGCCTTGACCTCCTCAGCCGTCGGCAGGCGCTGCGCCTCGATCGGGATGCACCAGTTGCCGAGCTGGTCGTTTCCGCCGTCGCCGATCGTGTAGTAGAGCTTGCCGTCCGGGCCGATCTTCATCCGGCCGGAATTGTGGTCGCTGCTCGCCGGCATCCCCGAGATGAGCGTCAGCGGATCGCCGAGCTTTTTGGTCGCGGGATCGTAGGAGAGGCGGACGATCTTGGTATAGAGGTAGCGGTAAGGGCTGTTCGGATCCTTGACGGTTTCGTCGGGGCCCCGCGCCTTGTCGACATAGGTATAGGCCGTGAACACCCAGTCGTGCCCCTTGCCCTTGAGCAGGTCGGGGTGAAGGGCAAGACCGAGCAGGCCGTCCTGTCCGCCGGGGGCGTAAACGTCGGAGATTGCAATGGCGGTGCTCCGCGTGCCGTCCTCGGGATTGACCCGGATGATGCGGCCGCCGGTGCGTTCGGTGACCCAGAGATGGTCGTCCGGCCCCCAGGTGATCTCCCAGGGTCCGGCGAGGCCCCTGACCAGCACCTTTTCGTCGAACTGCTGCTTCCCCGGAACGACGGAGCTCGGCAGGTCCTGCGCCAAAGCCGGCAGCGTCAGGGCCAGGCAGGCCGCGAGCGCGGCGGCGATTCTCATCATCTTGGTCCTCCCAACAAGGCGGCGGGTTTCCCCGGCCGGGCCCGACGCGGGGCGCCTAAGCCCTTGGGGGCAAGGCGTGCGATCGGCCGCCTGTCGCCGCGCGTCAGTGTTTGTGGCTTCTCTCGGCGATGAAATCCATCGTCGCCAGCAGCACGCCCGACACTACGAAGGTCAGATGGATGACGACGAGCCAGAACAGCCGCGTCTGGCCGCTGGGATCGACTTCCGCACCGGGTTCGGCGACGTGCATGAAGGCCTTGAGCAGGGCGATGGCGCTGATCGCCACGATCGAGGCGATCAGCTTCATCTTGAGCCCGGAAAAGTCGACCGTGCCCATCCAGTCCGGCCGGTCCTCGTGCTCGTGCACGTCGATGCGCGAGACGAAATTCTCGTAGCCCGAGAAGATCACGATGAGCATCAGATTGCCGGCGAGCGACAGGTCGATGAGCGACAGCGCCATGAGGATGGCGTCCTCCGGCTTGGCGCCCGAAACGAAGAGCAGTGGCACCTCGTGCATGAGGTCGCCGAAGAAGATGACCACGAGTGCCGCGAGTCCGATCACAAGGCCGATGTAGAACGGCGCCATGAGCCAGCGCGAGGCAAACAGCCCGCGCTCGAGCCAGAGTTCGGGAGCGGGTTTCTTGGCGGGCATGGGCGGCTCCGTCAGGGCGCAAGGGATCGGCGGCTGCGATCATAGGGGAGGCTTCCGCCGATATCCAAGCCATGTCCGCCTCAACTCGTGAACAGCAGGCTCCCCCCGTCCACGCGGATCACCTGGCCGTGCACGAACCTTGCCTGCGGGCTCACGAGGAACGCGACGGCATCGGCGATTTCCTCGGGCTCGGCATAGCGGTCGAACGACTTGATGGAGGAATCCATCTTCTTCGGATCGACCGTGCGCGTCGCCTGGAACCGGGCGGTCTTGGTCGGACCGGGGGAGACGCAGTTGACGCGCACCCCGTCGTCGAGCACCTCGCGCGCGAGGCAGCGCGTGTAGTGGACGACGCCGGCCTTGAGCACGGCGTAGATCGAGCCATTGGGCACCCCGATATGGGCCGCCGTCGAGCCGATATTGACGACGATCCCGTGCCCCCGCTCGCGCATGGGGTTCACGAAGGCCTGGCACATCAGCATGGTGCCGATGAGGTTGTTGTTGGTGAGCGCGACGATATCCTCGTAGGGGATTCCGAGGAGGTCGTTCGGCACCGGCTTGCCGCCCGAGGCGCCGATATCGCCGCCGGCGCAGTTCACGAGGATTTCGACCGGGCCGAATTTTTCGTCGATCTCGGCCTTCATGCGGGCGATCGCCGCCCGGTCGCCGATATTGCCGGTCACCCCCATGGCGCGGACTCCCAGCGCCTCGATCTCCTTCACCACTTCGCCGAGGTTGCGGGCTTCCCCGTACTTGCCGGTCTCGTCCCACGAGAGGTCGTGCACGACGACATCGGCGCCCATGCCGGCGATGCGCTTGGCCATGTAGTAGCCGAGGCCCCGTCCGGACCCCGTGACGAACGCGATCTTTCCCTTGAGTTCCTGTGACATTCGGTCCGTCTCTCCTACATGAGTCCCAGCGCCCGGAGATTGGCCGCGCTCTTGCGGACCTGTCCGAGCTCGAAATCGATCAGCGCCTGGCCGTCTTCCTGCTTTTCCCAGGGCGTGCGGTAATCCTCTCCCTCGGGGATGTGGTTGCGGCGCGCCGCGAGCAGCGCCGCCGCGAGCTGTGTCGCGTCGCGGGGCGCATAGCCGTGCCACCATCCGGGGGTGAAGAGCCGCACGTGGCGCGCCTCGAGGGCGCCGATCTCGATCGCCGCCGGCAGTGACTGGTGATGCTGGGCAAGGATCGCGACAATCTCGGCATAGGGGACGCACCCATCGCCCGAGGCGCAGCGCACCAGCCGGTAGCCCTCGTCGGTGAACTGGACGCGATAGTCCTTGAGGTGCAGGTAGCGCACGTGCGGGGCGATGACGCGCGTGAAGTCGAGCGGCGACTCGGCCGTCGGGAAAGTGTTCGCGGTATCGAACACGATGCCCACATTGGGGCCGGTCTCGACGCAGAAATTGACCAGCTCCTGGCTGGTGAAATCCTGGTGGTTCTCGATCGCGACGGTGATGCCGTGCTCCGCCGCCATCGGCGCGAGCCGGCCGAGCTTCTCCCAGGTGCCGTCGACCAGTTCGTGCCAGCGCTTCCCGGCCGCGGCGCGGTCACCGCAGAGGATCGGCGTCAGCGCGAAGCGCACCACCCTGGCCCCGAGGCCCCGCGCGATGCGAATGGAATTGGCGAGGTCGGCCTGGTGCAGGCCGGAGCTGCCGATCGGCTCCATGCCGAGGCCGCGCAGCCGATCGCCGAGGGCCTTGAGCGCATCGTCGCCGAGTTCCTTCGTCCAGCCTTCCCACATCTCGATGGTTTTGGCGCCGAGCTCGGTTGCGAGCGCGATATAGCCCTCGAGGCCCACCGCGTTGGGGTTGGCACGCCGCGTTCCGGCGCCCTGCAGCCCGAGATGATAGGTGAGGCCGTAAGGGTTGAGGCCGACGCGGAGGATGGAAGGCATGGAAATATTCCCGAAGGGCTAGCGTGGGTTTCGCGCGGTAGGACCGCAGCAGCGACGGCGAAGGAGGTAGCGGCGTCCGCCTCTCAGCTCAGGCCCGCGTCGACCGTGATCGCCTGCTTGGTGATCATCCGGCTGTCGTCGGAGGCGAGGAACAGCACGGTGCGCGCGATCTCGTCGCCCAGCAGCACGCGCTTGAGCGGCTGCCGCTCGACGATCGCCTCGACCTGCCTGGGGTCGGGGTACCAGAGCCGGATCTGCTTGTCGGTCATGACGGCGCCCGGCTCGATCGCGTTGACCCGGATGTTGTCCTTGCCGAAGCCGCGCGCCAGCGCCTTGGTCAGCCCGATCACCGCGGCCTTGGAGGTCGCATAGACGGCCATGTTGTCGGCGCCTCCCTTCCAGGCGATGGACGAGAAATTGATGATCGAGCCGCCGCCGAGCTCCTTCATGTGCGCCCGCACCGCCTGCGCCGCAAAGAACTGCGGCCTCAAATTGATGCTCGTCGACTTCTCCCAGTACTCGACCGTGACCTCGTCGATCTGGTGCCGCTCGTCATTGGCGGCATTGTTGACCAGCACGGAGATCAGCCCCAGCCGGCGCCCGACCTCGGCGACGGCGCGTTTCAAGGCGTCGATGTCGGTGAGGTCGCAGTTGAGATAGAGCGGCGGATGGGGCGCGTTGCCGAGTTCCCGGGCGAGCGTTTCGCCGGCCTCGTCCTGGATATCGACGAAGGCGACCTTCGCACCCTGGCCGGCAAAGGCGCGGACGATGTCGGCGCCGATACCCGTGGCGCCGCCCGTCACGAACACCACCCGCCCCGTGAGGCTCGGGTAAGTCGCAAATGTCATGTCGTGAAAACCCCTAGATCAGCCGCTGCGTCGTCGGATCGAACAGGCAGGCATGCGACATGTCGACGCCGAGAGTGATGGTCTCTCCCATGCGCGGCGCCTCGTCCGGGTCGAACCGGCCGAGGATTTCCGATTCCCCGATTTTCATCACCGCCATGGTTTCGGCGCCCGTCGGCTCGACGAGCTCGACCGGCGCGGGAAGCGTGGCGATGCCCGGCTTCTGGTTCTTGAGATCGGGATGATAGCGGAAGATGTGCTCGGGCCGGACACCGAGGATGACGTCGCGCCCCCCGGCCCGGTCAGCCGCGCCGTTGTAGAGCGCGAGCTTTTCGACCCGGTCGGCGCCGCGCACCGCAACCGCCGTCTTGCCGCCGTCCTCGACGAGCTGCGCCGGCAGGAAGTTCATAGAGGGCGAACCCATGAAGCCGGCGACGAACATGTTCGCCGGCCGGTCATAGACCGCCTGCGGCTCGTCGAACTGCTGCACCTGCCCCTGGTGCATGACGGCGATGCGGGACGCGAGCGTCATCGCCTCGACCTGATCGTGCGTGACATAGACCGTGGTCTTGCCGACCCGGTTGTGGAGCTTCTTGATCTCGGTGCGCATCTCGACGCGCAGCTTCGCGTCGAGGTTGGACAAGGGCTCGTCGAAGAGGAACAGCGCCGGATCGCGCACCAGCGCCCGGCCCATGGCGACGCGCTGCCGCTGGCCGCCCGAAAGCTGGCCGGGCTTGCGGTTGAGCAGCTGCTCGATCTGGAGCAGCGCCGAGACGCGCTTGATCGCCTCTTCCTGCTGCGGCTTGGGGACGCCGCGCGCCTCCATGCCGAAGAGCATGTTCTGCCTGACCGTCATCGTGGGGTAGAGGGCATAGGACTGGAACACCATGGCGATGTCGCGGTCCTTCGGGGCCACCGAATTGACCATGCGGTCGCCGATCCAGATTTCCCCCGAGGTGACGCTCTCGAGCCCGGCGATCATCGCCAGGAGCGTGGACTTGCCGCAGCCGGACGGCCCGACCAGGGCCACGAACTCGCCCTGCTGCGCCTCGATGTCGACGCCCTTGAGGACCTCGACCATGCCGTAGTTCTTGAATGCATTGCGAATGGTCAGCGATGCCATGAGAGCCTCACTTGATTGCGCCCTGGGTGAGGCCGCGCACGAAATACTTGCCGCCGAGGAAATAGACCAAGAGCGGCGGGAAAGCGCCGATCAGCACGGCGGCGGAGGAAACATTGTAGGCATGAACCGAAAGGCCGTTCGCGCCGAGCGCGACGAGCGCCGCGGTGATGGGCTGTTGCGTTCCCGAGGTGAAGATCACCCCGAACAGGAACTCGTTCCATATGCCGGTGAACTGCCAGATCACCGTCACGATGAGGATGGGCGGGGAGATCGGCAGGATCACCTTCCAGAAGATGCGCCAGAACCCGGCGCCGTCGATGCGGGCCGCCTTGATCAGGTCGTCGGGGATGTTGACGTAGAAGTTGCGGCAGAAGAGCGTCGTGAAGCTCAGGCCCTGCACGCAGTGCAGCAGGATGAGGCCATAGACGGTGTTGGTGAGGTGGAGCTTGCCCAGCAGGTACGCCCAGGGCATCAGCGACAGCTGGCCGGGCACGAACACCCCGAGCAGCATGCAGGTGAAGATGATTTCCGAGCCGCGGAACTTCCACTTGCTGAGGATGTAGCCGTTGATCGCCCCGAGCGCCGTCGAGATGATGGTGGCGGGAATGGTCATCGCGAGCGAGTTGAAGAAATTCCCCTTCACCCCCGCGCAGGTGCCGCCGACGCAATAGGTGTCCCAGGCCTGGTACCAGTAGATCGGGTTGAAGCTCCGCGGCCAGGCGATGAGGCCGTTGTGGTTGATCTCCGGCAGGTCGCGGAACGAATTGAGGATCACCACGATGAGCGGCATGATGTAGATCAGCGAGAACAGCGTCAGCAGCCCGTAGATGATGACGCGGGCGGTGATCCACCGGCGCCTGGCATTGGCGGCCTCGGCATCGAAGACGGTATCGGCGGCGACGGCGGAGCTAGACATTGTGGGCCTCCCGGCGCCGGCGCCAGACGAGCCAGAGCGCGTAGGGGACGAGAACCACGGCGAGTGCCGCGAGGATCATGATGGCGGCGGCGGCGCCCTGCGCGATCTGCCCGCGCTGGAACATCATGTCGTAGACGTAGAGTGCCGGAAACGTCGTGGCGAGGCCCGGGCCCCCGGCGGTCAGCGCCACGACGAGGTCGAAGGTCTTGATCGCGAACTGGAGGAGCACGACGACGACCGCAACGAAGATCGGGGCGATGGTCGGCAGGATCACCTTGGCGTAGGTGCGGAACGGCCCTGCGCCATCGATCTGAGCCGCCTTGACGATGTCGGGATCGACCGCCCGTAGCCCCGCGAGAAAGAGGGCCATGGCAAAGCCGGAGGATTGCCATATGCCGGTGATGACGATGGCATAGATCGCCGTGTCCCGGCTGGTGGTGAGCGCGAAGGAGAAGTTGCTCCAGCCGAGGCTGCGCACCAGCATCTGGATGCCGGTATCGGGCGAATAGAGCCAGCCCCAGACCGTTCCGGTCACGACGAAGGAGACCGCCAGCGGATAGAGGAAGATGGTGCGCCACACCGATTCCGCGCGCACCTTCTGGTCGATGAGGATGGCGAGCGTCAGCCCGATCGCCATGGCCCCGATCACATAGAGGACGCTGTAGAGGAAGAGGTTGTGGTAGGCGATGTTCCAGCGGGCATTGGCCCACAGATCGCTATAGGCCTTCGGCCCCTGGAAGGCCGCGACGGGGAACATCGATGACTTGGTCAGCGAGATGTAGACCGTCCAGCCGGTGAAGATGAAGACATAGATCAGCGTGGCGATGACCGACGGGATCAGCACGATGAAGGGCACTGCGTCGGTCAATCGTTGCCGCCATGACGGCCCGGCATAGGCCGCCGCCGGCGCGGCAATGGATTGCGTAGTCATCTCGACATCCCGGAACCGAAGGGTCTCCGCAACCCAAAAGGATCGCGGAGACGGGATTCGCTTTGACCCTTACTGCTGGGCCGCGACGGCATCCGACATGGCCTGGGCGGCCTGCTCGGACGTCATGTTCGGCGTGTTCACGAACTGCGTGATGGTGTCCATCATGGCGCCGCGATACTTCTGCAGCACGGTCATGTTATGCGCCATCGAGCGCACCAGCGTGCCCGCCTCAATCGAGGCCTCGAGGTCCTTCTGCGAGGTCTGCTGGCAGGGGTTCCAGCCCGCATCGCTCACCGGGACGTCGAGCCGCGCCGGGATCGAGCCCTTGGCCTGGTTGAAGATCTTCTGGAAGTCCGGGCTCATGATGAGGTGGGCGAGGAGCTGCCCGCCGGCGGCGTAGTCGGGATCCTGCTGCTTGAAGAGGACCACCGAATCCGAGTTGAGGATGAAGCCCGGCTTGCCCCAGTCGGTCGGCGACTGCGCGCACACATAGTCGTTGTCCATGCCGTACTTGTAGCCGGCGGCATTGAGGGTACCGATCTCCCAGTCGCCCATGATGAAGAACAGCGCCTTGCCCTGCGCCATCATGTTCGAGGCGGTGTCGTAGTCACGGCCGGCAATGCCCGGGTCCATGTACTTGGAGACCATCAGGCGCATCTGGTCGAAGGCCTTGATCATCTCCGGGCTCTTGAGCGCGTCGAGGTCGCCTTCGACGAATGCCTTCTTGTCGAGGTCGAGATTCATCCCGTAGACGACGTTCTCGAACGTCGTCGCGTCGGTCCAGTCCTGGCTGAGGTGGGCGATGCAGATGATGCCGGCGGCGACGGCTTTGTCGCAATCGGCGTTGAACTCGGCCCAGGTCTTGGGCATCTCGGTGATGCCGAGCTTCTTCATGACCTTGGCCGAGGCCCAGGTCCAGTTGATGCGGTGGATGTTCATCGGCACCGCGACCCAGTGCCCGTCGGGCTTCATCACCGGGAGGAGCTCGGGGGCGACGACCTTGTCCCAGCCTTCCTTGGCCGCGATGTCATCGAGATTGGCGGTCTGGCCGGTCTGGTTCCACTCCGCGATCTCGGGGCCCTTGAGCTGCACGGCGGGCGGCGGATTGCCGGCCATGGCATCGGCGTTGAGCTTGGCGAGCGTGTTGGCCGTGTGGCCGGCGATCGAGGTCGACTGCCATTCGCCGCCTGCCGCCTTGAACATGTCGCCCAGCTTGGCGATGGCGGCGGCATCCGAGCCGGAGTCCCACTGGCTCAACAGGTTGGTCTTGGGTGCAGCCATCGCCGTGCCCGAAAGCAAGGCAAGCGTAACCAGGCCGATTCCGGCCAAACTCACGGATTTCATATTCTCTCTCCCATGTCGGGACCGCGGGTTCTTCGACCCTCTTGCGGCCCCTTGCGCTTTTCGGCTGACGGTGCTCTTCCTCGGGAGCCCAAGCCTAATTTGTTCTAGGATGAACATATTCTTCGTGTCAACGCGCGACTTGGAGCTGCGAGCATGTCACCGGGGAAACTGAAGTCCCTGCTGGCCGGGGAGGGGCTGACGACCCCGCATGGCCGCATCGTGCGGGCCCTGAGCCAGAAGGGGCCGATGAGCGCGCGCGAGATCGGCAAATCGACCGGTCTTGCCAAATCGACCGTATCGACGGCGCTCGCCGAGCTGCGCCGGGCCGGCATGGTGGTGGACAATGCCGGCGAGAGCGTGCGGAGCGCCGGGGTCGGGCGGCCCGCGACGACGGTCTCGCTCAATCCGGAGGCGGGCACCTGCGTCGGGCTTTTGGTCGGCGTCGATCATATGCAGCTCATCGTCGCCGACGTGTCGCACGCTGTGCTTGCCGAGCGCGTGGTGCATCTGGGGACCGATTTTTCCCCGTCCCAGGCAGCCGGCGTCGCCGCCGACATGCTCGCCGAGGCCTATGCGGCCAACCGCCTGTCGCGCGACACCCTGCTCGGCGTCGGCATTGCGCTGGGCAATCCGGTGAACCCCAAGGACGGGCGCATGCTGCGGGCCGGCGGCATGCCGAGCTGGGCGGGCGTCGACATCCGGGCCATGTTCGAGCCGGCGCTGCAACAGACCGTCATCGCCGACAATGAGAGCAACTGCTCGGCCGTCGCCGAGATGATGTGGGGCGCCGCCATCGACCGCGAGGATTTCATCCTCTTCACGCTGGACATGGGGGTCGGGGGGGCGATCGTCAGCCATGGGCACGTGATCACCGGGGTCGCGGGCGCCGCCGGTGAATTCGGTCACATGTCGCTCGATCCCGATGGTCCCCTCTGCCGCTGCGGCAATCGCGGGTGCCTCGAAATCTACGCCAGCGCCCGGGAGCCGGTGCGGGTGGCGGGCAAGCGTTTCGGCCGGCAGATCACGATCGACGATCTCGTCGCCATGGCGCTTGAGGGGGACATGGGCTGCCGCCGGCTGATCGCCGATGCAGCAACGGCCGCGGGGCGCGGCCTTGGGCTGATCGGGGCCGCGATCAACCCGCCGCTCATCGTGGTCGGCGGCCGGCTGGCGCGGGCCGGTGATCTCGTGCTCGGCCCGCTCGAAGCGAGTTTCAACCGCCACACCCTGGTCAAGCCCGAGGATGTCGGCCCCGATGCCCGGACGCGCTTCGTTACCAGCCGCTTCATCGACAACGACGCCTGCATGGGCGCGGTCGGGCTGGTGCTGCGCCACTACGGCCGGCAGGATATCCGCTACTGAGGACAGGGCGGGGGCAAAGCGCGTCCCCGCTTCCGTCCGCCGGCAGTCCCTATTCCGCCGGCGCGCCGACCTCGGCGCCGCCCACGCGGCGCTCGGTGGGATGAACCCGCCGACGGCCGCCGAACATCCCGGCAATCCGGCCTGCGGTCCGGCCCAGGAAGCGCTGGAACGCCTCCATGTAAAGGAAGATCACCGGCGTGATGAAGAGGGTGAGGAGCTGGCTCACAACCAACCCGCCCACCACGGCCACGCCGAGCGGCTGGCGCAGCTCGGCGCTCGCCCCGGTGCCGAGCGCGATCGGCAGCGTGCCCATGAGCGCGGCGAGGGTCGTCATCATGATCGGGCGGAAGCGGATCAGGCAGGCGTCGCGGATGGCCGTCAGCGGGTCCTCGCCGGCGCGCTGCCGCTGCAGGGCGAAGTCGATCATCATGATGGCGTTCTTCTTCACGATGCCGATCAGCATCAGGATGCCGATGATCGCGATCACCGAGAGGTCCATGTGAAAGAGCTCGAGCGAGGCGAGCGCCCCCGCCGCCGCCGCCGGGAGGCCGGTGAGGATGGTCAGCGGGTGGATGAAGCTTTCGTAGAGGATGCCGAGCACGATGTAGATGGTCAGAATCGCCGCGCCGAGCAGCAGGCCCTGATTGGCGAGCGCCTGCTGGAAGACCTGCGCCGTGCCGCCGAATGAGGAGGTGATCGTCGCCGGCACGCCGAGCTGCTGGCGCATGACGGAGAGCTGGTCGACGGCGGTGCCGAGCGACTCTCCGGCCGGCAGGTTGAAGGAAATCGTCACCGCCGGCAGCTGGCCCTGCTGCGAGATCGAGAGGAGCCCGTTGGTGCGTTCGACATGGGCGAAGGCGGAGAGCGGAATGAGCTTGCCGGTGCTCGACTTGACCTGGATCTGGTCGAGCCTTTCGGGCGTCCAGGGGATGTTCGGGTCGAGCTCGACGATCACCTCGTAGCTGTCACCGGAGCCGTAGATGGTCGAGGCCTGGTTGGTGCCGAAGCCGTAGTAGAGCGTGTTGCGCAGCTGCGCCGCGGTGATGCCGAGGAGCGAGGCCTTGTCCTGGTCGACGACCAGGTTGGCCTCGAGCGCGTTGTCCTCGAGGTCGCTCGACACATCGGTAAAGTGCGTGCGGTCGGCCGCCATTGCAGCTTCGATCGTGTTCGACCACTGGAACAGCTGGTTGCGGTCGATCGACTGCAGCACATACTGATATTGCGCGCGCGAGGAGCGGCCGCCGATCTGGAGGTCCTGCACGGCGACAGGCACGGCCGAAATGCCCGGCACCTTGCCCATGTCGCGGCGCAGCGTTGCGAGCACCGTCGCCATGTCGGGCCGCTGGCTCTTGTCCTTGAGCTGCACGTACATGTTGCCCGAGTTGAGGCCGGACGATCCGAACCCGCCGCCCACCGAGGACGACATGTGGGCGACGAACGGCTCCTTCTGCACGACCGCCGCAACCTGGTCCTGCAGCGCCTGCATGGCGGGAAACGAGATGTCCTGGCGCGCCTGCGTCGAGATCGAGACGAGCCCGATATCGGTATTGGGCAAAAAGCCCTTGTTGATGCTCTGGAACATCAGGACGGTTGCAATCACCGTGCCGAGGAAAACCAGAACCACCACCGGCTTTGCCTTGAGGCAGAGGTCGAGCAGCCAGGCGTAGCCGCCGAGCATGGCGTCGAACGCCCGCTCGAAGATCGGCTTGCGCCGCCTGTCGTCCTCGGGGTTGTGGGCCGGCAGGCGCGCGCAGAGCATCGGCGTCAGGGTCAGCGAGATCAGCGCTGAAGCCACGATCGCGATCGTCACCACCATGGCGAACTCGTTGAAGATCTTGCCGACCACCCCGCCCATCAGCAGCACCGGCAGGAACACGGCGACGAGGGACGCGGTGATCGAGATGATGGTGAAGCCGATTTCGCGGCTGCCGGCGAGCGCCGCCTCCATCGGCCGCATCCCCTCCTCGATGTGGCGCACGATGTTTTCGAGCATGACGATCGCGTCGTCGACGACGAGGCCGACGGCAAGCGTCAGGCCGAGAAGCGAAATGTTGTCGATGGAAAAACCGAGCACGTACATCGCGCCGAACGTGAGGATGAGCGACGTCGGCACGGCGAGGGTCGGGATCAGCGTTGCGGACACGCGGCGCAGGAAGATGAAGATCACCAGCACCACGAGGCCGATGGTGATGGCGAGGGTCATCTCGACGTCGTTGACCGCCGCCTGGATCGAGGTCGAGCGGTCATTGAGGATGTTGATCCGGGCGGTCGGCCCGAGGTCGCCGAGGAATTTCGGCAGCATCTGTTTGACGCGACTGGCCACCTCGACCGTGTTGGCGCCGGGCTGGCGGAAGACGGCGAGTACGATCGAAGGCTTGCCGTCATAGGTCGAGGCGGTCTGCGTGTTGGCGATCGAGTCGGTCACCCTGGCGACGTCACCCAGCCGCACCGGCTTACCGTTCGGGGAGGCGATGATGAGCTGGCTGAACTGCGCCGCATTCTGCGGCTGCGTGTCGGCCTCGATCGCCATCTGCTGGTTGGGGTTGGCGATGGTGCCGACCGGGGCGATCGAATTCTGGCTGCCGACCGCGGTGGTGAGCTGGTCGAGGCCGATGCCGCGCGCCGTCAGGGCGGCCGGGTCGGCGTCGACGCGCACGGCATATTTCTTGGACCCGAAGACCTGTACCTCGCCCACGCCGTCGAGCTGCGACAGCGCCGGGGAAATTACGTCCTCGCCGTAGGAATCGAGCTGCGTCAGGGTCTGGTTATCGCTCTGCAGCGAGATCAGCATGATCGGCGCGTCCGCCGGGTTGACCTTGCGATAGGAGGGCGGCGTCGTCATGTTGGCGGGCAGCTGCCGGGTGGTGCGGGCGATCGCCGCCTGCACGTCGGCCGCCGCCTGGTCGATGTCGCGGTTGAGATCGAACTGGATGACGATCGAGGTCGATCCCTGCCCGCTCTTGGCCGTCATGGTGTCGATGGCGGGAATGGTCGAGAACTGCTTGATGAGCGGGGTCGCGACCGAAGTCGACATCGTGTCGGGGGAGGCGCCCGGCAGCGACGCCGAGACTGCAACCACCGGGAAATCGACATCCGGCAGGGCCGCCACGGGCATGAGCTTGTAGGCGAACGTCCCGGCCGCGACCATCGCGATGGCGAGGAGGATCGTCGCGACGGGACGCTTGATGAAGAGGGCGGAGAAATTCATGACCGCAATACCTCAGCTCTTGCCCGCCGGAGCGGCGCTGTCAGGGGCCGCGCCGGCCGTGGTGCCGGCTGTGGCCTCAGCCACCTTGGTGGGATTGGCGCGCACCGTTTCCCTGACCGCGGAGCCCGTCGCGAGCCGCAGCTGTCCTTCGATGACCACATGGTCGCCCGGCTTGAGCTGCGGCCCCACGACCGCGGTGTCCGCCACGGCGGCGATTACGGTGACCGGTGTCTTCTGGGCCTTGCCATCGGCCGCAACGGTGAACACGTAGGGGCCCCCGCTGCCCTGCTGCACCGCCTGGAGCGGAATGGTGGTGGCGTTGGCGTATTCGCCCAGCCGCGTCGTCGCCGTGACGTACTGCCCGGGCCAGAGCTTCTGCGCGCTGTTGTCGACGTCGGCCTTGATGACGATGGTCCCCGAGCTGGTGTCGACACTGGAATCGATGAACTTGAGGGAGCCGGTCGCGCGCGTGTCCGTGTCGCCGGGCGCGCGGATGTCGACGGGAAGACCCTGAGGCTGGCCGGCGAGCGCCTGCCGGAAGCGGTCGAGGTCGCCCTCGGCGATGGTGAACGAAACCCTGAGCGGGGACATCTGGGTGATGGTCACGAGCCCGCCGGCAGACGTATCGGCCGCGTGCACGACGTTCCCCGCCGAGGTGTTGACCGTGCC